>CAIRXI010000042.1 GCA_903882525.1 uncultured Pseudomonadota bacterium
AGGTTTAGGGGCTAATTCAAAAAAGTCTTTGTAATCTAAAGTAATACCTCGCCAATTAACTTGTAAAATACGTTTTTATATTTCTAATCTGTCGATGTGTCTAACTCCAGTCCAATCCCGGTGGCAGAAATTTTAGCTAGCCAACCCCACGCCGCACATACGCCGATGATGAAGCAGTACTTCGGCCTGAAGGCACAACATCCTGACATGTTGTTGTTTTATCGCATGGGCGATTTCTACGAGCTTTTTTTCGAAGATGCGGAAAAAGCCTCACGTTTGCTAGGGATAACACTCACGCATAGAGGCAGTACTAACGGTAAGCCGATTAAAATGGCGGGCGTGCCGTATCATGCGGCTGAAGGTTATTTAGCTAAGCTTGCTAAGTTGGGTGAGGCTGTGGCTATTTGTGAGCAAGTCGGCGATCCTACCACCAGTAAAGGTCCCGTTGATCGGCAAGTGGCGCGGATCTTAACCCCTGGCACCTTGACCGATAGCGCACTCCTAGACGAGTCGCGCGATTATCAATTACTCAGTATTTTTCAAGCGGAAGGCATGCTGGGTTTGGCGCGTCTAAATTTGGCCTCAGGCACTTTTATCTTAAGTGAAATTGCGGTTGGGTTGCTCGGGCAAGAGCTTGAGCGCATCGCGCCTAGTGAAATTCTATATGCTGATGATTTTCAGCATGCGGCGCTTAGCGGAAGTAAAGTGGCTAAGAAGCGACTGAGCCCATGGCAATTTGATTTTGATAGTGCATTTAATACGCTCACCAAGCAACTTAATACCTATGATCTGAATGGTTTTGGTTGTGCCAGTTTAAATCCGGCTATCTGTGCCGCAGGCGCTCTATTAGATTATGTTAAGCATACGCAACGCACCAGTTTGCCGCATATCAATGCCATTAGCGTTGAATCAACCACTGCTTATATTCAAATTGATGCTGCTACACGCCGTAATTTAGAAATCGATTTAACTTTACGTGGCGAGGTTTCGCCCACGCTTTACTCGCTACTAAACACGACGCAAACCGCGATGGGTGCACGCTTATTGCGTCATTGGTTGCATCATCCATTGCAAGACCGTAGTCTTGTATTAAAGCGCCATGAAGCGATTGCTGAGTTGATACCGCGTTTGACTTTATTGAATCCTGTGCTGAAGCCCATCGGCGACATTGAGCGCATTACTGCACGTATTGCGCTTACAACGGCAAGGCCTCGGGACCTGTCTGGCCTTGTATTAAGCTTGCAGCAATTGCCTTTAGTGCAGGCGCAGTTGCAAAATGTGCAAGCAGCGTTGTTGCAGGGGCTGAGTATAAAGCCTGCAGATGCGGTCGTTAATTTATTAGCCAGTGCAATCAAGAGTGAGCCTAGCGTTGTGTTGCGTGAAGGTGGCGTGATTGCCGACGGTTTTGATGCAGAGCTAGATGAGTTACGCGCCTTGCAAAATAATCATGGTGAATTTTTACTGCAATATGAAGCTGCGGAAAAAGCCCGTACTGGCATTAGTAATCTTAAAGTTGAATACAACAGCGTGCATGGTTTCTATATAGAAATGAGCCGCAGTCAAGCCGAGGCCGCGCCGGCAGAATATAGGCGCCGGCAAACCCTGAAAAATGTAGAACGATTTATTACACCAGAATTAAAAGCATTTGAAGATAAAGTGTTGAGCGCTAATGAGCGTGCGCTTGCGCGTGAAAAAGTGCTGTATGTCCAAGTGTTAGCGCAGCTATTACCTCACATTGCCACGCTCCAAGCCAATGCTTTGGCAGTGGCCAGTTTAGATGTGCTGTGCTGTTTTGCCGAGCGCGCACTGTCGCTTAAGTACGTGGCGCCTGAATTTGTCAGTGAGGCTGGGATCCACATTGTGAATGGGCGTCACCCTGTGGTAGAGCAGATTTCAGTGCAAGCTTCTGGCCAACCATTTATTGCTAACGATGTCGTGCTCAATCCTTACCGGCAGCTGTTGCTGATTACGGGCCCCAATATGGGTGGTAAGTCGACGTTTATGCGGCAAACTGCCCTAATCGTTTTGTTGGCGCATTGTGGTAGTTACGTGCCTGCGACTTCTGCAAAAATTGGCGAGAT
>CAIRXI010000043.1 GCA_903882525.1 uncultured Pseudomonadota bacterium
CTGTTAGCCATGAACTCTCGCATTGCGTTGAAGCGAGTGTAGAACATACACAGCAAAATCACAGCAAGAATACCAGCCCAAGCAATCAGTCTAGTCATAACCACAATTGTGCAAAATGTTTAGGTTATGCTGAGTTAGGCCATGCGGTTACTAGCAGTATCATAGCTTTCACGATAACCTCAACCAAAAATTCACCTAACCGCCCTTGTGTCGATAGCACTACAGCAAGCAATCCTCGTGCTTACAGCGCACGCGCACCTCCAGTTTTCGCTTAATTCTTAGTACTTGCGCCCAGCTCAACAGAGCTTATGCGCTATTTTTGGCAGTTTTTTGGCCAATTCTCCGTTACTTTGCGAGACCTTCATGAATAAATCACTCCCCAAACCGCATGGGTTATTGTGGCCTAAACTAATTTTTAACCTATTGTTTTTGCTTATTATGTCTGGATTAACTAGCCCCTTAAGTTTTGCCGATGAAACGACGCGGATTGAATTGCCCTCAGTGGCCGTCACGGGCAATCCGTTAGGCTTGGATGCTGACCAACTAATTGTGCCAGTAACCATATTAAATGGGCGCGAGCTATCACTTAAACGCGAAAGTACATTGGGTGAAACCCTTAACGGCATTCCAGGCGTCAGCTCCACTAACTTCGGCCCCAATGCTTCGCGCCCAGTCATCCGCGGTCTTGATGCGGAACGTGTACGTATTCTGCAAAATGGGGTGGGCGTGGTCGATGCCTCTAGCTTAAGTTTTGACCATGCCGTTTCAGTAGACCCATTAGTAATTGAGCAGGTTGATGTGATTCGTGGCCCTGCCGCTTTACTCTATGGTGGCAGTGCTGTTGGTGGAGTGGTCAATGCAGTTGACCACCGCATTCCCACTGAAAAATTAGAAGGAGGCACCGGCCGAACTGAAGCACGCTTAGGTGGGGCTGCCAATGAAAGCAATATGGCTGGCGTGGTCGACTTTGGTAATGGTCAAATAGCCATACACGCAGATGCATATGTCCGCAAAAACAATGATTTAAATATTCCTGGTTTTGCTGTATCGAATCGCAAAGCACTTGCCGACAGCACACTACAAACAAATAGTGGCACCCTGAAAAATAGCAGTGCCACTAGCGACGGCGGTGCATTAGGCGCGTCACTCACACTTGATAACGGCTACCTAGGGGCTTCTTATTCTGGTTTTAATAGTAATTACGGCACGGTCGCAGAAGAAAATGTGCGTATCGATATGAAAAGCCAGCGCTGGGATATTGCCTCTGAATTCACCGATTTAAGTAGCGTCATTAATCGCGTTAAGTTCCGCCTAGCGCACACCGACTATCAACATCAAGAAATTGATACTGGCGTTGCCGGCACTACATTCAAAAACAGCGGCATTGAAGGTTCATTAGAAGCTGGTCATGCCAAAATTGGAAATATAAGCGGTGTAGTCGGTCTGCAATTTCAAAACACCTCCTTTGAAGCGCTTGGCGCTGAAGCATTTGTGCCGAGTACAAACACGCAAAGCAAAGCGCTGTATTTGTACGAAGAGCTACCGGTAGACCAATTCAAATTTAGCTTAGGTGGCCGCACAGAATCTAATACGGTAGACGCTGGTGCTTGGTCTAAAAATTCGAGCATACAAAACGCAAGCTTCAACCCCACAAGCTATGCATTGGGAGGGCTCTATACGTTCACGCCTAACTGGTCATTGGCTAGCAACCTATCCCACAATGAGCGCGCGCCGAGTTACTTTGAGCTATATGCTAATGGTGCTCACTTAGCCACCGGTCAGTATGAAGTCGGCAATCCCAATTTTTCTCTAGAACGTTCAAATGGCGTTGATGCGCAAATTCGTTGGAAGGATGGGAAAAATTCATTTAGTGCCGGGCCTTATTACACTAAATTCAGTAGCTTTATTGGTTTACTTGATACAGGGCTTAAGGGTCCAAGCTCTGCTTTGCCGTTAGCGCAATTCACCGAAGTAGCAGCAAGCTTCAGGGGATTTGAAACGGAAGGGAAGTTTAATCTTAATGACAATATTGACTTAAAACTGACTGGCGATTATGTTCGCGCGACGAACTTAACTTCTGGTGAAGCGTTACCGCGCATTGCGCCGCTTAGATTAGGTGCAGGCTTGCAGTATCAGAAGAATAAATTAGGTGCGCGACTGAATGTATTACATGCTTTTGCACAAGAGCGTATAGCCACCAATGAATTAGCCACTAACGGTTACACCAATGTGAGCGCGCTAGTAACTTACAAGTTGCCCACCAAGGTTAACATTGAGTTATTTGCTAAAGCCAACAACTTACTCAATCAAGACATTCGTGATTCTGCTTCATTTTTGAAGGACATTGCACCGCAAGGCGCCCGTTCTGTGACGATTGGTTTGCGAAGCGACTTTTAGTGCGGAGGTTAAGGCTTTGGTCGGGCTAGCCTAGTAGCAATAATCCCCAAGTTGTAGCCAATATCGTTAGTGCTAAAAATACTGCTGCGCTTCCAATATCCTTGGCTTGCTTGGCGAGGGAGTTATGCTCAGTTGATGTGTGGTCTACGGCCGCCTCAATCGCTGAGTTTAATAACTCCACAATTAATAACAGCAAAACACTTGCTACCATCAATGCTTGCTCTATCGCACTTTTACCCAAATAAAATGCTAATGGAATCAATACAATGGCGAGAAAAACCTCTTGACGAAATGCATCCTCATGTTTAAAGGCTGCCACGAAACCTTCAAGAGAATACCCGCAGGCATTAATTAACCTGCGCACACCAGTTTTACCTTTGAACGGACTAGTCGCCATGTGTTTAGACGCTGGCATTCTTTTAGCTTTACTGTCTAGTTTATTAGTCGTGGTTTGCATCAAAGGCTCTCTTTTATATTAGGCTTTTAAATTTAAAGCCTAGATTTTTAATGCGCTTATTTTAACATGCGCTATCATTACGGTTTGGCAACATTACATTAGGTAAATTATGGCACGTACAGTCAATTGTATTAAATTGGGCAGAGAAGCAGACGGCATGGACTTCCCACCTTACCCAGGTGAATTAGGCAAGCGCATTTACACGCACGTTTCCAAAGAAGCTTGGGCAACATGGCTTAAACAGCAAACCATGCTGGTCAACGAAAATCGCCTCAGTCTAGCCGATCAATCTGCTCGGAAATACTTAACCGAACAAACTGAAAAATACTTTTTCGGTGAGGGTGCTGATACTGCACAGGGTTATGTTCCACCCAAAGCTGACTAGAAAATAAAGCATACTTACAATAAAAAAGCGCTGAAAATCAGCGCTTTTTTATTGGGTGGTGCTTATGCTACTGATTGCTGTGTTTCGCGTTCGATATCTTCTAAAGAACTGTGCCGTACATCAATGCCTTTTACCATATACACCACATACTCTGCGATGTTTTTAGCATGGTCACCGATACGTTCAATAGCTTTAGCCACAAACAATACTTCCAATGACATTGATATAGTACGCGGATCTTCTAACATAAAGGTAATGAGCTGACGCATGGCCGCACGAAATTGCTCATCTACCAATTCATCCTGCTTAGCCACTTCAACCGTTTTACTCACATCTAAACGTGCAAAACCATCTAGGGCAGTACGCAACATATCGCGCACTAAAGCCACCATCGATTTAATTTCGTTGAAACGTGGCTTATACATGCGATCTTCATCGTAAATTTTCTGTGCAGTACGTGCAATTTTAGTCGCCTCATCACCAATACGCTCAAGGTCGGTAATGGTTTTCACCATCATCATTACCATACGTAAATCACCAGCAGCTGGCTGACGGCGAGCAATAATATGGCTACAGTCTTCATCAATTTCGATTTCAAGTGTATTCACACGCTTGTCATTAACCATGACTTCTTTGGCAAGATTAGTGTCAAGTTTCACCAACGCTTCTAGCGCCTGTACGATTTGCAGCTCAACCAAGCCGCCCATTTCAAGTACTTTGGCACGTACCGCTTCTAATTCGGCGTCATATTGCTTAAAGGTATGTTCAGTTTGCATCATGCTTCCTTGGGAATTTTACTAATGATACCGCTTAAATTTTAACTACTCTAACGTGCCATACTAATGGTGAATTATGACAACAGTATTTCAGACTTAATATACTAGCCCACAGCAACAGAAATAATAATTATTTTTTATAAGTTTTAACACCATCCGCAGTAGCCAGCAACAATACGTTCGCTGGGCGCGCAGCAAACAAACCATTGGTGACTACACCCACGATTTGATTGATCTGGGCTTCCATTGCAATGGGGTCAGTAATACTTAAACCATGCACATCTAAAATAACATTGCCGTTATCCGTAGTAAAGTTGCGTAACGCTGGCTGGCCGCCTAATTTGACCAGTTCACGTGCCACATAGCTTTTAGCCATCGGCAATACCTCAACGGGCAATGGGAATTTACCTAGCACCGCGACGTACTTGCTTTCATCACAAATACAAATGAATTGCTTAGCCACCGCAGCCACGATTTTTTCTCGCGTTAATGCGCCACCGCCACCTTTAATCATATGCAAGTGCTCGGTAATCTCATCTGCGCCATCGACATAAATATCCATGCCATCCACGCTATTTAAGTCAAATACCTCAATACCATGCGCACGAAGACGTTGCGCTGTTGCTTCAGAACTGGCGACCGCGCCGTCAATTTTATGTTTTACTTTAGCTAACTCATCAATGAAAAAGTTGGCAGTTGAGCCAGTACCCACACCAATAATACCGCCTTTTACATACTCAACAGCCGCTTTTGCCACCTGTTGCTTAAGTTCGTCTTGTGATAACTTCGTTTCATTTTTCTGCATTTTGGTTATATCCCGACATTTTCTTTATAATTACAAACATCTGCCACTATACACTGCATGGCCTTTGAATGAAAATTGCCAAAGGCATCTGAATACTCACCATGACTCAAGAAACGCTTAGCATCAACGATTATTTAAATAAAATACAAAACTCACGCGTGTATGACGTGGCTAAAATCACGCCACTTGAACTGCAACCCAACCTATCTAAACGCATACAAAACAACGTGCTTTTAAAGCGCGAAGATATGCAACCCGTGTTCTCGTTTAAATTACGCGGCGCCTATAACAAAATGGCGCAATTGCCTGCTGCTACCCTTGCTAAAGGCGTCATTGCCGCCAGTGCTGGCAACCACGCTCAAGGTGTAGCGCTTAGTGCACAAAAACTAGGTTGCCGAGCAGTGATTGTCATGCCTACCACTACGCCACAAATCAAGATCAATGCAGTCAAAGGCCGCGGCGCGGAGGTGATTCTATTTGGCGATAGCTATACTGACGCCTATGCAAGGGCACAGGAGTTAGAAAAAACTGAAGGCCTTACTTTTGTTCACCCTTACGACGACCCTGATGTGATTGCCGGTCAAGGCACTATTGCACTCGAAATACTTAACCAACACCCAGGTCCTATTCACGCTATATTTTGTTGTGTAGGCGGTGGTGGTCTGCTGGCGGGTGTTGCTGCTTATATTAAAGCCCTGCGCCCTGAAATTAGAGTGATTGGCGTCGAAGCCAAAGATGCTGAAGCCATGACGCAATCTCTTAAGCTTGGGCATCGCGTTATGCTTGATCAAGTAGGGTTGTTTGCCGATGGCGCTGCCGTAAAACAAGTCGGCGAGCATACTTTTGCCTTATGCCAGCAATATGTAGATGAAATGATTGTAGTTGATAATGATGCTATCTGCGCAGCAATTAAAGACGTATTTGAAGATACACGTAGCATTTTAGAGCCGGCTGGCGCCCTCGCAACTGCTGGCATTAAAGAATATGCCAAACGCAATCAGTTAAAGGGCGAAACATTGATTGGCATCGCTTCTGGCGCCAATATGAATTTCGACCGCTTGCGCTTTATTGCTGAGCGGGCTGAAGTGGGTGAAAAGCGTGAGGCAGTAATAGCGGTGAGTATTCCAGAGCAACCGGGCGC
>CAIRXI010000044.1 GCA_903882525.1 uncultured Pseudomonadota bacterium
AGGCAAGTCTCTCAATGAGCACTTCAATGATGTATTCAAATTTAATGGTGGTATACACCCACCGCAGCATAAGGTCGAGTCTACATTGTCTCCAATAGGCAAGCTGCCGCCACCAGAAAAGTTGACGCTCCCTTTACGCCAACATGTGGGCAATATGCCTAAAATTAAGGTGCAAATTGGTGATTACGTTCTAAAAGGACAAATGCTAGCAGAGGCTGAGGGTACGGTTTCTGCAGCCATACATGCCCCTACATCAGGCACCGTGAGCGCTATTGATGAACAAATCATTCCCCACCCATCTGGCCTGCCTGATTTATGCATTAGCCTCATTCCAGATGGCAAAGAAACATGGGGCGAGTTACGCCCGCTAGATTGGCGTAATACCGATAAAAAAGAACTAGTGAATAAACTGCGGGCGTCAGGCATCGTCGGACTTGGTGGCGCAACGTTCCCCACCCATATTAAATTGCGTACCAATGGCACATCCAATGTGCACACCTTAATTATCAATGCGGCCGAATGCGAACCTTATATTACTTGCGATGACATGCTGATGCGCGAACGCGCGGATGATGTCGTTAACGGTATCGCCATCGTGCAACATATCCTAGGTGCGCAGAAATCCATCATTGGTATAGAAGACAATAAAGTAGAGGCCATAACGGCCATGACGAATGCCTGCATCGGCGCCGAGCAAGAGAGCATCACAGTGAAAGTGGTGCCGACCCTCTACCCAAGTGGGGATGCCCGCCGACTGATTCATCTGTTATTGGGGACAGAAATTCCTAGTGATAAACGCTCAACCGATGTCGGCATACAGGTATTTAATGTCGCAACAGTACTAGCCATTTATCGCTACTTTGAGTTTGGTGAACCTTCAATCAGTCGCATCGTGACCATGACTGGCAACGTAGTCAACCCGCAGAATTTTGAGGTGTTATTTGGCACACCATTAATGTCATTGGTGAAAGCCGCAGGCGCTGCCAAAGCAGACACTACACACTTCATTATGGGTGGCCCGATGATGGGTTTTGACCTCCCTAATGCCCAAGTTCCCATTACCAAGGCTGCCAATTGCATTATTGCGGCGGCTCCCAATTTATTTGCAGCGCCACCGCCAGCCATGCCTTGCATCCGCTGCGCACGTTGTGCCGATGCCTGCCCAGTTAATCTACAGCCACAAGAGCTTTACTGGTTTTCAAAATCAAATAACTTTGCATCTGCGCGTGATTACAACTTATTTGACTGCATAGAGTGTGGTTGCTGCACCTACGTCTGCCCAAGTAACATTCCCTTGGTGCAGTATTACCGCTACGCCAAAAGTGAAATTATTGCCGCAGACAAAGCAACTAGCGCCGCAGACTTGGCGCGTGAACGCAATGATTTTAGATTAGCCCGCATCGAGCGCGAAAAGTTAGAACGCGCGCAAAAACATGCCGAACGTGCTCAAATGGCTAAAGAAAGTAAGTCGGAGTTAATGCTAGATGAGTCTAAGTCTAGAGTTGCGGAGCCTACGAGCACTGCAATTCCAAGCAACGATCAAGCCCTAGATAAGCAAGCCATTATCGCCGCCGCCATTGCGCGTGCCAAAGCGCTCAAGTTAGCGTCCACCGATGGCACTCTCGTTACCCCCACGGATCAAATTCCAATCCCCGATACTGACGTTGTGGCCGAGGTACAAGCTAAACTTCATAAACAAGCTTTAATTGCAGAGGCCATTGAGCGGGCTAAAGCCAAAAAACTGGCTGCAACTGGTGCTGGTGTTACCCCTAAAAACATTGAAAATGTAAGCGCTTCAGTACAAGCTGAAATTAATGCAATTGATCAAATCCGCGAACAGGCAGCTCAGGCAGCGACTGCCAAGAACCCCACTAAATAATTCACGGAAAAATTGAGGATAACCATTTGAACCGTTCACCTTATATTGCAGATGCACCTAGCGTCACCAGTATTATGTTTAAAGTATTGTTGGCCTTGCTACCCGGCATCGCAGCCTATGTGTGGGTCTATGGTGGTGGCATTTTGGTGACACTGACGCTTGCCACCATCACGGCTGTTGCAGCTGAAGCGGCTTTACTTAAGTTACGTCAACGCCCGATCAAGCCTTACCTATTCGATATGAGCGCCGTGGTCACTGCTTGGCTACTCGCTTTAGCCTTGCCACCCATCGCACCATGGTGGTTGGTCGTAGTGGGTACCTTTTTTGCAATCGTGATTGCGAAGCAGCTTTATGGCGGGCTGGGCTACAACCCATTCAATCCGGCCATGGTCGGTTACGCGGTATTGCTGATTTCATTCCCACTGATTATGACAAAATGGCCAGCACCGTTAAGTCTAGCGCAGTCTCCTCTAAGCTTTTTGGATCAACTGCATTATATTTTTAGTCAGGCGTTGCCTAGCGACATCAAAGTAGATGCCATCACCTCGGCCACCCCCCTAGATTACCTTAAAACACAGTTGATGCTAAAACATGAAGTGGCGGCGATTCAAGAATCGCCTGTATTTGGCGTGATGGGCGCCACTGGCGGCGAAGTCGTTACTGGCGCTTATTTACTTGGTGGCTTGTATTTACTGCAACAACGTATTATTACCTGGCATTTACCAACTGCATTCTTAGCTGCACTTGGTCTTATTTCTTTAGGTTTTTACATTAGCAACCCATCACAGTTTGCTGATCCGCTATTTCACTTAATGAGCGGCGCCTCCATGCTGTGTGCATTTTTTATCATTACCGACCCTGTCAGCGGTCCCACAACACCGAGAGGTAAACTATATTTTGCGGCCGGCGTTGGGATTCTCACCTACTTAATTCGCGTCTATGGTGGTTACCCTGACGGCGTGGCTTTTGCGGTATTGCTGATGAATATGTGCGTACCCTTGATTGATGCCACCACGCAACCACGTGTTTTTGGTCATCACAAAAGTTAGGTTCAGCCATGGCAGAAACTCCAATCCAGCATACGCTAAAAACCACATTGACCATGATAGTCTTTGCGCTGGTCGGGACCGCGCTATTGGCTTATTTCTTTGAAATCACACGTGCGCCAATCGAAGCTAGTGAAAAGGAAGCACGTTTAGCGCTGTTTAAACAAATTTTGCCGGCGAGTGCATACGACAATGCCTTATTAACAGATGTAGTCGAGCTTCCCCCTAGCCCATTGCTAGGAAGCCAACACCCGACCACCGCCAATATCGCTAGACTGCATCATCAGGTCGCAGGCGTTATACTTGAAGCGGTAGCGCATGATGGTTATAGCGGTGATATCAAGCTACTCATTGCAATCCGCGCAGATGGCTCGATTAGTGGCGTACGTGTCCTTGCACATAAAGAAACCCCTGGGTTAGGCGACTACATTGATATCACCCACGGCAAGTGGATACAGTTATTCAATGATGAGTCTTTAAGTAAGTCCCCACCCCAATTTTGGCAAGTGAAAAAAGATGGTGGTAAGTTTGACTATATGGTGGGCGCCACCATCACACCACGCGCTGTGGTGAAGGCCGTATTAAAGGCATTACAATTCTTTGAGCAAAATAAAGATATCCTGTTTACAGAAGTTAAAAATACGACACTCCCTTCGGTATCGTCTATGCCAATACAGCGAGAGAAACCATGACTAATCAGTATAAAGAAATTACACTTAATGGTCTGTGGAAACAAAATACAGGCGTTGTACAGTTACTAGGTTTGTGCCCAACCTTGGCGGTGACAACCACCGCTGTCAATGGCCTAAGCCTCGGCCTAGCTACCGCTATCGTGATGGCATTAGCCAACGGTTCTGTATCCCCAGTGCGTCAGTTTGTTCCATCGGAGATTCGCGTGCCGGTATTTATCTTAGTGATTGCAACGCTAGTTACCGTTATTGATTTGTCAATTAATGCCTTCGCACACCCTTTACATAAAGTACTAGGCATCTTTATTCCATTGATTGTAGTCAACTGCATTGTATTGGCACGAGTAGAGTCCTTTGCCGCTAAAAACGATGCCGTACCGTCAATACTAGATGGCTTTATGATGGGGAGTGGCTTGGCTTTAGTGCTAGGCTTGCTTGGCGGTATACGTGAATTGGTAGGTAAAGGTACGCTATTTTCCGGCTTGGATTTGGTATTTGGACCTGCCGCAAAACAATTTGTGTTAACAGTAATTCCTGATTATCACGGCTTTTTATTGGCAGTATTGCCACCCGGCGCTTTCTTAGGTTTAGGCTCTTTAATTGCTCTCCGCAATTGGATTGAAATTAGAAAAGCTGCTAAAACCAACACTGATAGTATCGTGCTCAAATCTGCACCAAGCCATTAAATTTCATGAACGCGGAAAAACGCCTAGCAATCTTCAAGCGCTTAAGTATCGCGATACCGAATCCCAGCACAGAACTGCGGCATAACAGCACCTTTGAGCTCTTAATTGCGGTGATTTTATCAGCGCAGGCCACAGATAAAGGCGTGAATCTGGCTACTGAAAAATTATATGCGGTCGCCAATACCCCAGAAAAAATGTTGGCACTTGGGTTACATGGATTAGAGTCTTATATCAATAGCATCGGCCTTTATCATACAAAAGCGAAGAATGTTCTCGCCACCTGCCAGATGCTAATCAGCAAACATGGTTCGCAAGTGCCCAATACTCGCACTGATTTAGAAGCGCTGCCTGGAGTAGGTCGGAAAACAGCCAACGTGATTTTGAACACTGCATTTGGCCAGCCAACGATTGCCGTAGATACCCACCTATTCAGATTAGGTAATCGCATCAAACTCGCGACGGGAAAAACGGTATTGGAAGTTGAAACTAACTATGTAAAAACCATTCCAGCCGAGTTTATGCAAGATGCCCATCACTTGTTAATCCTGCATGGCCGCTACACCTGCACGGCACGTTAACCAAAATGTGGTCAATGTTGTATTGAAGACCTGTGTGAATATAAGGCCAAGGAATATAATACCGCCTAATTTCCATCTTAAAAGAATACGCCATGAGTTTGTATAACCCCAGCCGAGATCAAGCGCGCCAATTCTTATTTGATGCTTGGAAGAAATTTCAGCAGCAAGTATTGCTGACCGATTTAGAAAAAATTGCGGTGGAAGTGATGCAGATGCATCCTGAATACCATCCGATATTAGTGGCACCAGAACGCTATATGAATGAGCAGTATTTCCCTGAAATGGGTGCGACTAACCCATTCTTACATTTAAGCTTACACCTATCTGTGATTGAGCAAATTAGCATTAATCAGCCCATAGGCATTGCGCAAATTTATGCACAACTACGGCAACAACATAATGACATCCATCTTGCGCAGCATGAGATCGTTGATTGTTTAGCCGAAACCATTTGGCAAGCACAGCGCAATAATAGTGGCTTGGATGCGGCGAATTACCTCACCTTGCTAGAACAAAAGCTGGGTAAAAATTAGCTAATCAAAGCTAGCAGATTGACGCTGTTCTAGTGACACTAGCAAGTCTTGCTGTGCCGTTGCGCCCATGTCCCACCAAGCTTTAATCTCATCAATAGTACGGTAGCAGCCATGACACATCCCACTTAGCTCATCCATAGCACAGACACCGATACAAGGTGATTGCACTTCCGCTACCCTATTGTCAGACATTAGCGCCCTAACCTTAGTTTAAGGTGCCATGGCATTGTTTATATTTTTTACCCGAACCGCATGGACAAACATCATTACGACCAACCTTGATACCCTCACGAATAATCGGTTGCGTGGTAAGGGCTTGCTCATCTTCATTGCTGACAACGCCTAGTGCCTCTTCATAGTCCGCGTGCTGATACTGTACATTTTCCACTTCAACCGGCTTTTCTACGGCTTCTACATCAGCCTCTGTTTTAACCTGAACTAACATAGTGACTTTGGTGACTTCACTTTTCACAGTATTGAGCAGACCTTCAAATAGCTCAAATGCTTCACGTTTATATTCTTGCTTAGGATTCTTTTGTGCATAGGAGCGCAAATGAATACCTTGGCGCAAATGATCTAATGCAGCTAAATGTTCACGCCAATGGTTGTCCAAAGCCTGCAACATCACTGAACGCTCAAACTGACGCATAATATCTGGGCTAGCCAATTCTTCTTTAGCTGCATAAGCCACATCCGACGCTTCAAAAATACGGTCGCGTAAGGTTTCTTCATGTAGGTCTGGATTATCTTCCAACATTTTTTGCAATGGAATCTCTAAACCAGCTTCAGCTTTCAATTCTTTCTCTAGGCTCGGCACATCCCATAGCTCTTCAACGCTATTGGGCGGAATATGTGCTGCAATCATGCTAGCTAATACATCTTCACGCATTGCTTTAATGGTTTCACCCACATCGGTAGCTTCTAACAATTCATTACGTTGCTCATAAATCACTTTACGTTGATCATTAGCCACATCATCGTATTCAAGCAACTGTTTACGAATATCAAAGTTACGGCCTTCCACTTTACGCTGTGCGTTCTCAATGGCACGTGTCACCCACGGATGCTCAATCGCCTCGCCATCTGGCATATTGAGTTTTTCCATAATCGCTGACACGCGATCAGAAGCAAAAATACGAAGTAATTGATCTTCTAAAGACAGGTAAAAACGGCTAGAACCCGCGTCACCTTGACGACCTGAACGGCCGCGCAATTGGTTATCGACACGGCGTGATTCATGACGCTCTGTACCAATAATATGTAATCCGCCAGCAGCTAACACGCTATCGTGACGTAACTGCCATTCTGCTTTTATTGCTGCGCATTTCGTGGCTTTTTGCTCAGTACTTAGCGCTTCATCCGCTTCTACCAATGCAATTTCCGGCTCAGGATTTCCGCCCAGGACAATATCCGTACCTCGACCAGCCATATTAGTTGCAATAGTAATCACCCCAGGGCGACCAGCCTGCACAATAATATGAGCTTCACGCTCATGCTGTTTAGCGTTGAGTACTTGATGATCTAACTTGGCTGCCGTCAGTAGCTTAGAGATCAGCTCTGAGTTTTCAATCGAGGTCGTACCCACCAACACAGGCTGACCGCGTTCTTTACAATCCGTGATGTCCAAAATTACCGCTTCATACTTCTCACGGGCGGTGCGGTAGACTTTATCCATATTATCTTTACGCTGCATCGGGCGATGCGTTGGGATAACCACGGTTTCTAAGTTATAAATCTGATTAAACTCATAAGCTTCCGTATCGGCCGTGCCGGTCATCCCTGACAGCTTGGCATACATGCGGAAAAAGTTTTGGAACGTAATTGAAGCGAGCGTTTGATTCTCTTTCTGAATCTCCACACCTTCTTTAGCTTCCACCGCTTGGTGCAAGCCGTCAGACCAGCGACGACCTGACATCATGCGACCAGTAAATTCATCCACAATAATCACATCACCATCACGCACTACATAGTGCTGATCTCTGTGATATAAATTTTGTGCGCGAAGCGATGCATACAAGTGATGCACCAAGGTGATATTGGCGGCTTCGTATAAGCTGGAGCCTTCTAATAACAAACCAGATTCCGCTAGCAATGCTTCTGCATGCTCATGGCCTTGCTCAGACATGACCACATTTTGACCTTTTTCATCAACCCAAAAGTCGCCAGCACCTTCTTCTTCTGTCTGAGCGATTAATTTTGCGGCCACATCATTGATTTGGCTGTAAAGAGCAATACTATCATCGGCCTGACCTGAAATAATCAGCGGCGTACGCGCTTCATCGATTAAGATTGAATCCACTTCATCAATCAAAGCATAGCTCAGACCACGTTGCACACGCTCTTCAATGGTATAGACCATATTGTCGCGTAGATAATCGAAACCAAATTCATTATTAGTACCGTAGGTAATGTCCGCAGCGTAAGCTTGGCGCTTAGCTTCACTCGGCATTTGCGATAAATTAATACCAATGCTTAAGCCTAGGAATTGATATAGACGCCCCATCCACTCCGCATCACGCTTAGCGAGGTAATCATTGACTGTAATAACATGCACACCTTTGCCAGTTAAGGCATTCAAATAGGTAGGCAATGTAGCCACTAAAGTTTTACCTTCACCAGTACGCATTTCTGAAATTTTTCCAGCATGCAACACCATGCCACCAATCATCTGCACATCAAAATGACGCATACCAAGCGCGCGACGACTGCCTTCTCGCACTACAGCAAAAGCTTCTGGCATCAACTGGTCTAGCGTTTCACCATTGATATACCGCTGTTTAAACTCTGCAGTTTTAGCGCGAAGCGCATCATCACTCAGCGCTTGTAGCGCAGGCTCCAATGCGTTGATTTCCTGTACTTTAAGTGCGTATTGTTTAACAAGCCTGTCATTACGGCTACCGAATAATTTTTTGAACAACTTTGATATCATGAAAAAATGCGCTTTCCGCTAAAGGATAAAATACTTTTTTGTAATTATTGAGATTGAAAAATTGATAGTGGAAATTTGAGTTTTTAGGCTGGCATTACCGGCGATATTGGCCTAGCTTAAAACCTTAAAGATAAATATCATGCTCCGAATGTTGCTGGTGATGTGTAATTCAATAAATGCGTCATATATTGTTGATGCGGCTTGTTTCCATTAATTCAATAACTGGCATTAAGATATTTTCTCGGATCCAAAGGATTGCCATCTAACCTAATTTCATAATGCAAATGCGGTCCTGTAGAACGACCGCTACTCCCTACTTCAGCAATTTTCTGCCCTTTCTCCACGCGGTCTCCTGCATGTACTAACAGCAATGATGCATGGGCATAGCGTGTTTCTACACCTAGTCCATGATCAATTTTTACAATTTTACCATAATCAGGGGTTTGCTCAGCAGCTGAAACTATGCCGCGTGCGGCAGCATAGATTGGCGTGCCTATATTTGCCGTAAAATCTAACCCTTCATGAAAAGCTTTATGCCCATTGAAAGGATCTAAACGCCAACCAAAGCTGGACGAATTGAAAGCAACATTGACCGGACTGCGATTGGGCAAAGTATCTTTCAATACTGTTTTTTGTAACAACTTAGCTTCTAAATCGCTTAAATGTTCCGTATCAGCATCAATCTGCGCCATTAACTCAGCAATCTTTGCCTGTAAATCAACCTCAGATAAAGGCGCTTCCCTCACTAAGGGTCCACCACGATTTGGCTTTAGCCCTTCACTAGATGCCGGCTTAATAGGGTCAGGAAGTTTAGTTTTACTTGCTGATTTATCCCCTGCCAGCTTAGATAAACGTTCACTTTGGGCATCTAATAGCATAATACGAGCCTGCATTTCACCTAATTGAATGGCATAGGCATCAAGATGTTTTTGCCGATTAGTGAAAGCATTTTTAATTTGCGCCAACATCAATGTTTTGCCCCCTTGTTGAGCCGGCGCTTCCTGTGGCACAATCAACATCAAACCGATGAATAGCGGCACTAAAGTCAGGGCGAGCACAATCATGCTCACTTGCAGCACTGATAAGGTTTTGGCTTTCGCCATTTTATTTGAGACAAAAATGATATTCATACCATTCCTAAACACCACCATCTTAGTAAGTTATGCGGAATATGCTTCGCTTTAACGCTTTACTAAATAATCCGGGGCTTACTGCACTGGATGCACACGCGAAAGAAGCGCAAGCTGCACAAAAAATTTGGGTGGAGATTGCTCCCGATAACTTAGCGCAGCTAAGTCATGCCGCCTCCATTAAAAATCAACAATTCACCATATTTGCAAACAACAATGCAGTGGCAGCAAAAATTAAACTTTTTATGCCTAGCCTGTTGATTAAGCTAGAAAAGCTAGGGTGTGAAGTTACTTCAATTCGGGTCAAAGTGCAAGTGAAATCTAGCCCACAAGCCAAGCCTAAGGTCATAAAGAAAATAAGTTCTAAAGCTGGACTTAATCTACAGCTCCTAGCTAAAAAGCTAGCTGGTAGCCCATTAGGCGACGCCCTTAGTAAACTAGCCAACAAAGCAGATTAGGTCCCCAAGGTGAGTTGGACGCTGCAAGTTGCGCTCAACAATCGCGGGCTACAGTCAACGCCAGCACATGATTTTTAGGCTTTAGTATAAACAGTTGTTAGGCCTTACTAATAGTGCAATAATGAGTCGTCGTTACAAATTATTTACAAATCAAGCTCAACCCGTAATGGCGCTCACCAATAGTATTTTAACTGAGGAATTTGCATCATTTAGATTGATCAGCTATCGCACTTAATATTTAGCAATAC
>CAIRXI010000045.1 GCA_903882525.1 uncultured Pseudomonadota bacterium
CACTTTAGGCTAAAACTGTTAAAATGGTGTTTTACGTCAAACACCTAGCGTCATGCAACTATTCGGCATACCCAATTGCAGCACGGTTAAAAAAGCCCGAGATTGGCTTACTGAACACCACGTAAGTTACGAGTTTCATGATTTTAAAAAACAAGGTATCAGCACAAATATAGTGTCAGACTGGTTAGCGCAATTGCCCTGGGAAAAACTGGTAAATCGAGCTGGCATGACATGGCGTAACTTAAGCGATGCCGAAAAAATGGCCGTGGTTGATGCCGCTTCTGCGCTGAATTTAATGTTAGAAAAATCGTCTGTGATTAAACGCCCTATATTGGTCCGTGATGGAAAAATTATTTGTTTAGGCTTTACTGAAGCCGCCTATAAAGAATTGATATGAATACACCTACACTTGATCTAGCCATTGATTTACTGACGCGTCGATCCAATACGCCCGAGGATGCTGGCTGCCAGGAATTAATGATTTCACGGCTAGCACCACTGGGGTTTAAAATTGAGCGTATGCGCTTTGACGATGTAGATAATTTTTACGCACGTCGCGGCACTTCAGGCCCACTGCTTGTCTTTGCTGGACATACTGATGTAGTCCCTACTGGTCCGCTGGAAAAATGGCACACACCACCATTTGAGCCCACCATTAAAGAAGGTATTCTTTACGCGCGCGGGGCGGCCGATATGAAAACTTCATTAGCCGCTTTTGTTACTTGCATTGAGGAGTTTGTTGCAGAACACCCAAACCATTTAGGATCTATCGGCTTGCTCATCACTTCGGATGAGGAAGCAGCAGCAATTAACGGCACGGTTAAAGTGGTCGAGGTACTTAAGGCACGTGGCGAGTTGATTGATTATTGTATCGTAGGCGAACCCACTTCAAATAAAGTGGTGGGTGACATGATTAAAAATGGACGTCGTGGCTCACTGTCAGGCAAACTCGTAATCAAAGGTGTGCAGGGTCATATTGCATATCCACATTTGGTTAAAAATCCTATCCATATGGTAGCCCCCGCGATTAAAGAAATGGTGGATACGGTGTGGGATAACGGCAATGAATATTTTCCACCGACTTCATGGCAAATCTCCAACATGAATGGTGGCACTGGCGCTACCAATGTAGTGCCTGGCGAAGTGGAAATTTTATTCAATTTTAGATTTAGCACTGCTAGCACCGAGCAAAATCTAAAACAACGCGTACATGCCATTTTGGATAAGCACGATTTGAGTTATGACCTAGACTGGGAATACTCACCGCCCTACATCACGCCTCGTGGAAATTTGGTGGAAGCGATTTCATCAGCGATTGAAACTTGCTATGGTATAACGCCAGAGCTATCCACCACAGGAGGCACTTCCGATGGACGCTTTATTGCTGACATCTGCAAGCAGGTCATTGAATTTGGTCCGCTAAACGCAACGATCCATAAATTGAATGAATGTGTAGGTGTGGCCGATATTGAGCCACTAAAAGAAACCTACAAAATGACCCTAACAAAATTACTGACTTATCCTTAAATAATCATGACTACACCTAACAACATCCATACCGCTGCAAGCACCGAGCTATTGACCATTCGTGATTGGCTACGCTATGCAGTAAGCCAATTTGAAGCCTCTGACATCTTTTATGGTCACGGCACCGACAATGCCTACGATGAGGCGGTATGGCTTGTGATGAGTGCACTTCATTTACCGATGGATACCCTGAATAACTTTTTTGACGCGCGCATTACCAATGTAGAACGTAGCAAACTATCACAGCTACTTGAGCAACGCATTAGTTCACATACCCCCACCGCATATTTGGTAAAAGAAGCTTGGCTGCAAGGTCTGAAGTTCTTTGTTGATGAACGCGTGCTAGTACCTCGCTCCTTTATTGCTGAGCTTCTCAATGATGACTTAAGCCCTTGGATAGAGTATCCGGAGCTAGTAGAAAGCGCTGCCGATATTTGCACCGGTAGTGGCTGTTTAGGCATTATGCTGGCCAGCGCCTTCCCAAATGCGGCGGTTGATGTGGTCGACATTTCAACTGATGCACTAGATGTTGCTAATATCAATATTGCCAACTATGGCTTAGAAGATCAAATTACCGCTATTCAATCTGATATGTTTACGGCCCTTAAGGGTAGAAAATACGATGTGATTATCAGCAATCCACCTTACGTGGATGCCCCATCCATGGCAGAATTGCCAGCCGAATATCGCAATGAACCACAAATTGCGCTTGGTAGTGGTAATGACGGGCTAGACCACACCCACACCCTGCTTCGAGAAGCTGGACATTACTTAAACGAAAACGGTATCTTGATTGTTGAAATTGGTCACAATCGCGATGCTTTACAAGCCGCATACCCAAACATTGCATTTAACTGGTTAGAAGTTTCATCAGGCAATGAATTTGTATTTTTACTCACCAAAGCACAGTTACTCTAGGCCACAATATTTTGAATACACCTAACACCATCAGCTGGCAAGAAGCTGGTAAAACCAAAACTAGCATATGGCACTCAGAAAATGACGCGCCAGTGCCAAAAAAAGTACTGGTTACTGACGATACCATTAAGGCAGATGATGCCTACAAACTATGTTGCGAAGGCACAGCCCTACTTTGGCGCGGCGACTTTCAAAATGCGAAATTATTAATGCAGGCTTTATCACGCCGCATAGATCGTCCGCGTAAAAAACCAAAGAAAACTGGCGATACTATGTTGCAGGCGTTTCATTTGCATCGCCAAGGCCAATCACAAAAAGCCCGTATTTTAGGCATGTTAGTGATTGAATTGAATGTAGGCTACAACATTAGCCTGCGTCGCGCCCCCGATGTCAAAGCCGCTTGCGAGCATGCTTACGGCAAAAGTACCCAAGGCATCGTGGTGTCATTACGCGAAATTTTAGGCTTGGTTGGCGCTTATGAGTGGAGTAAAAGCGGAGTTGATATTTCAGTCATCAACAACAAAATATTCCCTAGTTACGGCGTATTCTCACCAATCCGCGGTGAGTATCTAGACTTGGTCGATACTGCACCATTGCCTATTCCTTGTAACCTAGCCTTTGATATCGGCACGGGTACCGGTGTGTTGGCAGCGATTCTATCGAATCGAGGCATAAGTAAAGTCATTGGTACCGATAACTCACATCGTGCGCTCGACTGTGCTTTGAAAAATATCACCAACTTAGGTTTAAAAACTGCAGTCACTTTAGAAGAAGCCAACCTTTACCCTAAAGCCGAACATGGCAAGGCGGATTTAATTGTATGCAACCCACCGTGGTTACCTGCACATCCAAGCTCAGCATTAGAATCCGCCATCTATGACGAAAAAAGCCAAATGTTAAAAGGCTTTTTAAATGGGCTTAGTGCGCATTTAACTAAAGAAGGCGAAGGCTGGTTAATCTTATCTGACTTTGCAGAACACCTAGGCCTTAGAACGCGTGAAGAGCTTCTAGGATGGATAGAAGCCGCGGGCCTTAAGGTTATTGATAAAGCGGATACTAAAGCCCGTCACAGCAAAACACTAGATGCTTCAGACCCGCTGCATGCAGCACGCAAAGCAGAAGTCACCTCACTATGGCGCTTAGCTAAAGCTTAATTAGAAGCTTTAATAATAAAAAACCCTCACGACCATTAAGGTAGTGAGGGTTTTTTATTAAATGCTAAGGCTGTGTTGAGTTAACCGCGGCCGCGATTACGGTCACTTTTCTTTTGCATGGCTGGCGCATCCAAATCGCTAGTTTGACGCACACGTCGGTTCTCATTCTTTTTAGGTGCTGGCTTTTTAGTTGCAGGTGACGTTTTACGATAAGGCCTAGGCGCTGAACCATCAGCGGCATCACGCGGCGGTCTATCTAACGCACTAATACGTTGCTTACGTACTTTAGGCATAAATACGGTCGTTGCCTTTAGTTTTTCGCGTTGGGTAAGCTGCCTTAGAGGTGCGCTTGGTACCGGCAAGTCAGCCCACTCCAACAAGCCTACCACTTCTTTTTGTTCAAGTTTAAGCATTTGTCCACGCTTTACACGTGGAGGTAAATTAACTGGGCCAAAACGCACACGCATTAAACGGCTGACAGGTAACTGAAATGCCTCAAATAAACGACGTACTTCACGGTTCCGACCTTCACGCAGTATCACTTGATACCAATGGTTTGCACCCTCACCACCCTGCGGTTTAATACTATCAAAATTGGCGGGGCCATCTTCCAGTTCAATACCTTCAGTCAACTGTGTCATCTGACCATCGGTCAGTTCACCAAAAATACGGACTGCATACTCACGCTCAACTTCATAGCGCGGATGCATAAAACGATTGGCGAGCTCACCAGACGTGGTAAATATCAACAAGCCACTGGTATTCATGTCTAAACGACCGATGGCAATCCATTTAGCATTTTTAATTTTAGGTAATTTATCAAATACACTAGCACGGCCTTCAGGATCATCTTGACTAACGATCTCGCCTTCAGGTTTGTGATAAATCAGCACTTGTGGCAACTCAGCAATAAATGGCAATTTAAGTGGGCGACTATCTAAGCGCACTAAATCATACTGAGTTACGCCCTGACCGACTGTAGCTGGCGCCCCGTTTACCGTAACACGTCCAGTTTCAATAAGCGCTTCCATATCCCGACGCGAACCTAACCCTGCCAACGCAAGTAACTTATGTAGCCTTTGCGTTGGTTCTGCTGGTGCATCAGGATCAGCCGGTAGCTTGGTAAAATCAGTTTTTGGGCGGCGTGGTGTGGCCTGTGGATCGCGCTGGGTTTTAAAGGGACGTGCCATATTGATAACTTATTGATTGCAATAGCGCATTTTACCGCAGTTAGTGCTAATCACCGCACACTATGTGGCTTTTTTGCACGCTGAGAAAAGTAAACCTAACCCTGAAGATTAAAATCTAATGAGGAATTATCTAACGCACTAAAATCTTGCATCTCTGGTAGCTCGATCAATGAAAGTAGATTAAGGTCATCAAGAAAATGCTGGGTGGTGGCGTAAAGCGATGGCCGACCAGGAACGTCGCGCTGGCCAACAATATCAATCCAGTCCCGCTCTTGTAGTTGGCGTATCAGATTAGGGTTAATTGCCACACCACGAATTTCTTCAATATCACCACGAGTCACTGGCTGCTTGTAGGCAATAATTGCTAGCGTTTCGAGTAAGGCGCGTGAATACTTACCCTGCTTTTCTGGATTTAAACGTGCCAGAAATGGCGTAAATTGTTGGCGCGCTTGAAAGCGATAACCAGATGCCACTTGCACCAACTCTAGCGTGCGTTCGGCCCAGTCTAGCTTCAACTCATCCAGTAACATTCTTAAACTGGGGCGCTCTATGCGCTCAGGAAATAAGCGGGTTAAATCTTCCAGCGACAATGGCTGATGTGAGGTTAGTAAAGCGGCCTCTATGATATTTTTTAATTCTTGTAGATTGTTGGCTTCAGACATCAGCTATTACTTTGCACGTAAATTGGCGAAAAAGCGGCTTGCTGGGTAATGCGTAATAAGCCTTCACGCGCCAGCTCCAATATGGCTAAAAAGCACACCACTAGTTTAGGTATACCATCTTTCACCACATCAAAGAGCTCAGAAAATTCAAGCATTTTATCTGTCTTTAGTCGGCGCAATATAATACTCATATGCTCACGCACAGACAGCTCAGCCTTGCCCACTTTATGATGTTCATAGTGGCTAGCGCGCTTTAACACATTGCGCCAAGCCGCAGCCAAATCCTCTAAACTTACCTCAGGTGGCTTGACTAGACTAATCTGCTCATAATAAGCACTAGCAACACTGATATCCTCGCCCACTTTCGGCATTTCATCTAATTGCTGTGCCGCCAATTTAATGGCTTCATACTCCATTAATCGACGGACCAACTCTGCTCTAGGGTCCAACTCAGATTCAATTTCAGCTGGTTTCGGTAATAGCATGCGTGATTTAATTTCAATCATCATCGCCGACATTAATAGGTAATCGCCGGCCAGTTCAAGCTTAATCGCATGCATCTTTTCAACATACTGCATGTACTGGCGCGTAAGCTCTGCCATCGGAATATCAAGAATATCGAGGTTATGTTTGCGGATTAAATACAACAGCAAATCCAACGGGCCTTCAAATGATTCCAAATAGACTTCAAGTGCATCAGGTGGAATATACAAATCTAAGGGGAGCTCAGTAAAAGCTTCACCCTTGATTTTAGCGTTTAGTGGGGTCTCAATCACAATGACTGGCCATAAGTTGCATTAGTTGTAGTTTAAACCCATTACCTCACGCACATCGCGCATGGTTTCACGCGCTAATTTACGCGCTTTTTCACAACCTTCAGCCACAATATTTTTGACTAATGTGGGGTCTTCTGCATATTGAGCGGCGCGCTCTTGAATGGGTTTCAGTTCAGCCAGTACGCCTTCAATGACGGGGCCTTTACATTCAATACAGCCAATAGCAGCAGATTTACAACTGGTTTGCACCCACTCCTGCGTGGCAGGGCTAGAATAAATTTGGTGTAATTGCCAAACTGGACATTTAGCAGGATCACCCGGATCGGTGCGACGCACACGCGCAGGATCGGTAGGCATGGTCTTAATTTTCTTGGCAACTGAATCCACATCTTCACGTAAC
>CAIRXI010000046.1 GCA_903882525.1 uncultured Pseudomonadota bacterium
AACACTAGCTAACATAAACAGCGGTAGTTAAGTGTGCGTTTATTCTACGTGTATATCGCCACAATATAATTGGTTAAGCATTGCACATTACATTACGCACCATTTACAACAAACCTACAAGTGCCATAAATGCTAGTTAAAAGACTGAACTAGTAAATTCATAATCCTGGGGTCGAGGGTTCAAGTCCCTCTTTCACCACCACTTACACGGACAGAGATGTCCAACGAAGTACACGAAACCCGCTTAATTGCGGGTTTTTTGTTGCCAAAACTTATGCTTGGGTGGGGTTTGCCTTAAACGGAATGCGTTGCTCTAACTCGTTAGTATAGATGGTCATACCTTGTGACTCTCTAATGACAAAATCTTCAATGGCCGTAGCAAATTCTGTATGGGCAATTTTATGAAATGAGCAGGTCGGCCTAGGCTTAAACCCACGCGCTAATTTATGCTCTCCCTGAGCACCGCCTTCGAAAAACTGAATCTGTTCAGTGATGCAAAATTCCTGCGCTTGGTAATAACACAACTCAAAGTGTAAGTTCGGTACATATTGCATAGCACCCCAGTAGCGACCATATAATGCGGTTTTATCGTAAATGTTGAGTGCGCCCGCGATCGGCGTGTCATCCAGATAAGCCAGCACCAGTAAAATATTCTGCGGCATGCTTTGCGCAATTTCTTGAAAAAATTCCGGCGTTAAATAGGGTGTGGAGTGATGCTCTATATAGGTATGACAATAACACTCATAGAAGAAACGCCACTGTTCCTGGCTCACATCAGCACCCTTAATACGCTGACACTCTACGCCAGAGTTCGCTACTTTCTTGCGTTCTTGCCGTATTTTCTTACGCTTATCGTGACTTAACCTAGTTAAAAAATCTTCAAAATCTTTAAAATTTTCGTTCTCCCATCTAAACTGCACGCCATTGCGTTGCAACCAATCGGCATTTTTAAAAATGGCCGCTGAATTTTCATCAGAGAACAACACGTGCACTGATGAAAGTTGATGTTTGAGCATAAGGTGTGTGAGGGCATCTACCATTAAGGAATGAATTTGACTGGAATTTTCCACCTCTGCCACTAGCAACCGCTGGCTAGTGATGGGCGTAAACGGAATAGCAGACAGCAGTTTTGGGTAATAATTTAATCCACTACGCTGATATGCCTCGGCCCATGCCCAATCGAACACGTACTCCCCATACGAGTGTGATTTAAGGTAGAGCGGCATAGCGCCGACAAGTTGCCCACCCTCTCGCACCAACATAGGGTAAGGTTGCCAACCCGTTCCTGCTCCTACCGAACGTGAAGCCTCAAGGGCGCTTAAAAAGGCGTGGCTTAATAGCGGCATATTCGCCACCAAAGCATCCCAGCTTTTTGCATCTACTTGCAAAATACTATCGGAGATTTCTAGTGTTAGGCTCATGTTTTCAGGCAATAGCCATCAATGAAAGATTCCAAAATTATGGCATACATTGAATATTTTTAATGCGCGCATTAACAGGCATGTTATTGGCTAAAAATGGATGGGGATGTGAAAAAAAGATGGAATTGCTAGAGAAAAATTAAACTAATGCTTGAAAGCGGTAGGCCTAAAGTGCACTTTTATGGGTGCTATTAACAGCTTGTTTGCTTTTACGTTTAGCAAGAGCTGCTGCATCGGCTTCTTGCTGCTTCTGCGCCTCAAGCAAAGCTTCTTCGATTTTTCTGTGCTCTAAAATACGGGATTGTGCGGCTTGCAACTCATCAAGAGTAATCACTTCGTCTTGATTAGTATCGACTTGGCTAAAATGCCTCGCCACTTGAGGCAAGCTTTCAGTCGCTTCTTGCCGATCAATTGAGCCATCATTATCTTTATCAATAGCTAAAAAGCGTGCTTCGATGCTTTCACGCATATTACGTTTGCGTTCTTCAATTTGCTTATGCTCAGGGTCTGTAGCACGCGAGTATTCATCAAGTGCTTTACGGATTTTGCTACGATTTTCTGGGCTGAAATTGAGATTCAGTGTTTGCTGCGTACCATCATTGGCCGCATCAACATCTGAGACATGCTTGCTAGCGTCTTCAGCACTCGCTGCATTGAAAGACAAAAATAATACCAATCCAAAGCCTAAACAAGCACTTATGGCAACTGAATTATATTTTTGTGGATGTAAATTCAAATGATCAACTTTACAGATGCAGTTAGTCTAATGACGGCTCATAATCATGAAGTACGATTGTTAATCAAATGTTTCATTTCAATGTGAAATTGTAATTATCTGTAAATACAGTTTTAAGACTATTAGTCAACAAACCTTACTTTAAGTTGCCTTTTGAAATTCATCAAAATTAGCATACACTCCACTTAGTTAAAATAGTATAAAAAAATTTGGTGCCTTTAAAGTATCAAACCTTTAGTTCATTCAACTGAAACCGCGAGCATAAACTAAATCATGACAGATCAAAACAAAAAAATATTGGTTGTAGATGATGACGTCCGTTTACGTGAGTTACTCCAACGCTACCTCACTGAACAAGGTTTTAACGTTAAAGTGGTGGCCGACTCTAAGGAAATGGATGACGCGCTTGCGACGGAAACCATAGATTTGATGGTGCTAGATCTCATGTTGCCAGGAGAAGATGGTTTATCTATTTGCCGTAGAATTCGCGGTTCAGGCACTATGCTTCCCATCGTGATGCTCACAGCGCGTGGCGATGATGTGGATAGGATTATTGGCTTAGAGATGGGGGCCGATGACTACTTACCTAAACCGTTTAACCCACGTGAGTTATTAGCACGGATTAATGCTGTTCTGCGTCGACATGAGCGCCTGCAACCAAGCGCACCTGCCATCACTAGCGACAACATTACTATTGGCGAATTTGTGTTTAACACTTCAACCCGGTCACTAAGCCGTGGTGGTGCCTCCATCCCCATTACTAGCGGGGAATTTGCACTACTTAAAGTATTTGTAGATCACCCACGCCAACCATTATCACGCGATCGATTAATGCAACTTGCACGTGGTCGTGAGCTTGATGTGTTTGACCGCAGCATTGATGTACAAGTCTCGCGTTTACGTAAACTGATTGAGCCAGACCCAGCACATCCGCGCTATCTGCAAACCATGTGGGGTTTTGGTTATGTATTTATTCCTGACGGCGAAACCGACAGATAAATTCCTTTGAAATTACGCCTACGCCTATTACCAAAAACTCTAATCGCTAGGGTGATGCTACTCATTGCCGTTTTGTTGGCAATTGGTCAGTTTGCATCATTGCAGATCTTTGAGTATTTTGAACGTGAACCACGCGCAGAAGCTGCTGCGTTACAAGCGGTCACCGTGGTTAACTACACCCGTGCGTCCCTCATTGCATCGCAAGACAACCTACGACTCGCCCTACTCTCCGAGCTTACGGGCAAAGAAGGCGTGCACGTCTATTATGCCGACTTTATGGAAGAGATTGAACCTCTGCCAGCAGATCCATTTATCAATATGGTTGCCGAAAAAATTCGTGAACGCTTAGGTGCGGAAACCATCATCACCGTCAACCACTATGGCGTACAAGGGCTATGGGTTAGCTTTAATATTGGGCAAGATGATTTCTGGGTAGTCATCCCAAAGGTGCATGTTGAGGTCCACTTCCCTTGGCAATGGCTAGGTTGGGGGGCTTTAGTGCTATTACTATCGCTTGGTGGAGGTTACCTGCTCGCGGCACGGATTAACCGTCCGCTAAACTTGCTGGTCAATGCTGCCAATAGATTGCGTAACGGTGAACAACCTGAAAAGCTCCCTGAAGAAAGCGTCACTGAGCTACGTGAAGTGAGTAGCACCTTCAATAAAATGGCAACGGCATTGGCTGAATTAGATGCGGAAAGAACATTAATTCTTGCTGGCGTTTCACACGACATTCGCACGCCTCTCGCACGATTGCGATTAGCGGTAGAAATGTTGCCCGATGAAAGTTGTGATAGTTTAAAAAATGGCATGATTGAAGATATTGCTGATATGGATAACATTATTCATCAGTTCTTAGATTTTGTACGTGGGGTAGAAGGCGAACCCACGCAACTGATTGATATCAACAGCCTCCTTCAAGGACTGCATGATCGACAGTCACGCGCCGGTCGAGATCTCGTCGTGCAAATGGCGGCCACTTACGCGATCCCTATTCGGCCATTAGCCATGCAACGGCTATTAGATAACCTAGTGGGTAACGCTTACGCTTATGGGCATGGTCAAGTTCGTGTCGCCAGCCAAATCTTAAATGATGCGATTGTGATTAGCGTCTTTGATAATGGCCCAGGCATCCCTGAGACTCATTTAGAAAAGCTACTGCGTCCGTTTGAACGATTGGACACCGCAAGAAGTAATGCAGGTGGCAGTGGTTTAGGTTTAGCCATTGCAGAACGCATTGCCAAACTGCATCACGGTAAATTGGAACTTATCAACAGACCTGAAGGCGGCCTAGAAGCGCGCCTCACCTTACCGATTGCTAACGCCTAGCTAAGGGTTGCCGGCTTACTTTCCGGTGGCAGGCTCAAACCAATTAAGCTGTTCGCGCAAACGCACTACTTCCCCGATAATCGTTAGGCATGGTGCTTTTAATTGTGCAGACGCTACCTTTTCTGCTAAATCCTGTAAGGTCGCCGTGACCACACGTTGGCGCTGGGTTGTGCCTTGCTCAACCACAGCTACAGGCATGCTAGGCGCAACGCCATGCTTTATCAACTGCTGGCATATTTCTGCCAAGCCAACCAAACCCATATACACCACCACGGTTTGTCGCGGCCGCGACATGGCGACCCAGTCCAAATCTAAAGTGCCATTTTTAAGATGCCCGGTAATAAATAAGCAAGCCTGAGCGTAATCGCGATGGGTCAGCGGAATGCCTGCATAGCTTGAAACCCCATTAGCGGCTGTAATCCCCGGCACCACTTGA
>CAIRXI010000047.1 GCA_903882525.1 uncultured Pseudomonadota bacterium
ACTTACAATCACGTACGAATTTTTGCATTTATTAATTCAATTCATTCTTTCGAACAAATTTTTAACAAAAATAAAGAGCGCTTTAATTACTAGCACTCTCAATTTTGATAAATTAAAAACGTCTTAGTCACATTATTGTTGGTTTTTGGTGGGTGCTAACGGGGTCGAACCGCTGACATTTGCCTTGTAAGGGCAACGCTCTACCAACTGAGCTAAGCACCCTGCTCAACCAACAAGAACGCTAGTTTACAGCATCTTTAAACGCTTTGCTAGCCCTATTCACAGATTTACTTAATGCTTTATTGCTTCAGAAACAGATGTAGGGGCCTCTTTGACCGCAACGTCCTTCACTTCTGCAACATCAGCTAAAGGCTGAGGCATTGTTGCCAAGGCCAGTGCTAACACTTCATCAATCCATTGAACAGGATGGATATCCAATTGATTTTTAATGTTTTCTGGTATCTCCGCCAAATCTTTAACGTTTTGCTGTGGAATCAATACGGTTTTAATACCCCCACGATGCGCTGCTAGTAACTTCTCTTTCAACCCACCAATAGGCAATACTTCACCTCTAAGGGTAATTTCACCAGTCATAGCTACATCGGCGCGCGCTGGAATACCCGTTAAAATTGAAACCAAGGCAGTGGTAATAGCAATCCCTGCACTCGGCCCATCTTTAGGCGTAGCACCTTCAGGGAAGTGAATGTGAATATCATTCTTTTCGTAAAAGTCTGTAGCAATACCTAAGCGCTTTGCACGACTTCGCACAACACTCATCGCGGCTTGCGTAGACTCTTGCATCACATCACCCAATTTTCCGGTGGTCGTAGTTTTGCCTTTACCTGGAAGCAATACAGCTTCTATCGTTAGCAACTCACCACCGACTGAAGTCCAAGCTAGGCCAGTCACTTGACCGACCTGGTCCTCTTTAGCAGCCACGCCATAATCATAACGTTGCACACCTAGATATTTTTCTAAATTCTTCGGCGTTACATTAATTTTTTTAATAGCTTTAGCCGTCAGCTTTACATTAGTGGTCAGCAACTCTTTCACGACCTTACGACACACTTTTGCAATCTCTTGCTCAAGCTTACGTACACCAGCTTCACGCGTATAAAAACGTACAATATCACGCACAGTAGCTTCAGAAACGCTCGCCTCATTTTCTTTAAGGCCATGTGTTTTAAGCTGTTTTGGCAGCAGATAACGCATGGCAATATTCACTTTTTCATCTTCGGTATAACCTGATAGATGAATAATTTCCATACGATCCAATAGTGGCGCAGGAATGTTCATTGAGTTAGCGGTGGCCACAAACATGACATCCGACAAATCATATTCAACTTCAACATAATGATCAGCGAAAGTGTGATTTTGTTCAGGATCTAACACCTCTAATAGCGCAGACGATGGATCCCCTCTAAAGTCCTGACCTAACTTATCCACTTCATCAAGTAAGAATAATGGATTTCTAACCCCAACTTTAGTCATGCTTTGTAATATCTTGCCAGGCATAGAACCAATGTAGGTGCGTCTATGGCCACGAATCTCAGATTCATCACGCACGCCACCTAATGCCATACGTACAAATTTACGATTCACAGCTTTGGCGATACTTTGTCCCAATGAAGTTTTACCGACGCCAGGAGGACCCACTAAGCACAAGATCGGTGCTTTGATTTTATCAACACGCTGTTGCACTGCTAAATACTCAACGATACGCTCTTTTACTTTTTCCAAGCCATAGTGATCGCTATCTAAAATAGCTTCTGCCGCTAAAAGATCCTTGCTGATTTTCGTTTTTTTCTTCCAAGGCAAATTAATCAACGTATCTATATAGTTGCGTACCACTGAAGCTTCGGCTGACATTGGCGACATTAATTTTAACTTCTTCAACTCGCTCACAACCTTGGTTAAGGCATCTTTAGGCATACGTGCTGCATCGATGCGCTTTTCCAGCTCTTCCATCTCAGCATTTTCGTCCTGCTCACCAAGCTCTTTCTGAATCGCCTTTACTTGCTCATTCAAATAGTATTCGCGCTGTGTTTTTTCCATTTGGCGTTTAACACGCCCACGAATACGCTTCTCAACTTGCAGAATATCAATCTCGCCTTCCATTAAGCGCAGCAAATGCTCTAGACGCTCAGCAACACTAAACATCTCTAATATTTTCTGTTTCTCATCTAATTTAAGCGTCAGGTGTGCGGCAATGGTATCTGCCAAGCGCCCTGCTTCATCGATTGTCGCTAAAGAAGTTAGAATTTCTGGTGGAATTTTTTTATTAAGTTTGACGTATTGATCAAACTGCGCAAAAACAGTGCGCATCAAGGCTTGAATCTCAATATCACTCTCTGATTCAGGAATGAGTTCAGCATGCGCTGCAAAACATTCTTCCGTTTCTACAAAACCGCTCACTTTAGCGCGCTGCACACCTTCAACTAACACCTTAACAGTACCATCAGGCAATTTAAGCATTTGCAACACAGTGGCAATGGTGCCGACTTCATATAAGTCATTGGCATCAGGTTCGTCTTTATTCGCTGATTTTTGCGCGACTAATAAAATCTGTTTGTTACCCTCTGAGGCAATCTCTAAGGCTTTAACAGACTTAGTCCGCCCAACAAATAAAGGGATGACTAAATGAGGATAAACAACAACATCGCGCAATGGCAATACTGGCAATAAGCCGCTATCTGCTGTGTATAAAGGTAATGATTGTGTCATGAATAGACCTCAAAATTAAGCTACAAAATTAAGCTAAAAACGCCTATATACATGTTGATGGGGTTGAACGGGAACAGTTCAAGCCTTATATATTTCGGAATTAGCCCTAATTTAGCATTTATATGCCAAATCAAGGCTATTAATATCAACAGGAACAAACCTTAGTCACTGTTTACAACTAGAACTACTTATTACAAACGCTTTGGATTGCTAAATTTAGCTCAAGCCGTAGCCTCTGCTGCTGGCTTATCTTCATAAATTAATAATGGCGCTGAGTCGCCACGAATCACGCCTTCGTCCACAACCACTTTACTTAAGTTGGTCAGTGAAGGTAGCTCATACATAATATCAAGCAATGAGTGCTCCATGATAGAACGCAATCCGCGTGCACCCGTTTTACGTTCCAGCGCTTTTTTAGCAATTAATAGCAATGCGGATTCTCTAAACTCCAAGTCCACACCTTCCATCTTAAATAGCTTAATATATTGCTTAGTGAGTGCATTTTTAGGCTCTGTCAATATCGTCATGAGCGCTTCTTCATCTAAAGATTCTAGCGTAGCCACTACTGGTAAACGCCCAATAAACTCAGGTATCAAACCAAATTTAATAAGATCTTCAGGCTCAACATTACGCAGCACTTCGCCCACGGCTCTCATGTCATCTTTGCTTTTAACTTCGGCACCAAACCCAATGCCACCTTTTTCAGATCGCAGACGGATTACTTTCTCTAAGCCATCAAAGGCCCCACCACAAATAAATAATATGTTAGTGGTATCTAATTGCACAAACTCTTGATTAGGGTGTTTACGACCCCCTTGTGGCGGTACAGAGGCTACAGTTCCCTCAATTAGCTTAAGCAATGCTTGTTGCACGCCCTCACCAGAAACATCGCGCGTAATGGAAGCATTCTCTGATTTACGTGAAATCTTATCCACTTCATCAATATAGACAATGCCACGCTTAGCTTTCTCAACATCGTAATCACATTTTTGCAATAATTTTTGCATAATGTTTTCAACATCTTCACCCACGTAACCAGCTTCAGTCAGCGTAGTTGCATCTGCCATAACAAAAGGCACATCAAGAAGTCTTGCCAACGTTTGGGCTAGTAGCGTTTTACCTGAGCCGGTAGGGCCAATCAGTAGGATATTGCTTTTAGCAATTTCAACTTCGTCTTTTTGGCCACCATTTGATAGGTTGTTATGGCCTAGACGCTTGTAATGGTTGTAAACAGCAACCGCTAAATTCTTTTTAGCGTGCATCTGACCAATCACATATTGATCTAGAATTTTGCAGATTTCTTGGGGCGTAGGCAGACTCTCATCTGTTGATTTTAAGCCTTCAGTATTTTGTACTTCTTCTTTAATGATGTCGTTACATAAATCAACGCACTCGTTGCAAACGAACACAGACGGTCCTGCAATGAGTTTTTTAACTTCGTGTTGGCTTTTGCCACAGAATGAACAATAAAGTAATTTATCGCCGTCGGCTTTTGTCGCCATGATTTATTTCCTATTAAGTGTTACCTAGCTTGTCTAAATACTTGAATATCGACTTAAAGCACTGTTAACTTGAACGACATTACGTCCAAGCTTACCCTAAGTTAAGCACTTTCAGTACGGCTATTGATGACCTTATCAATCATGCCGTATTCAACTGACTGGTCAGCGCTCATGAAATTATCCCGCTCAGTATCTCGATCAATTTCTTCAGCCGTTTTGCCCGTGTGATGCGCCAATATGGCATTCAGCTTGCCACGCAAATATAAAATTTCTTTGGCGTGAATTTCAATGTCAGAGGATTGCCCTTGAAAACCGCCTGAAGGCTGATGAATCATCACGCGTGAGTTAGGTAAGCTAAAACGCTTATCCTTTGCACCGGCAGCTAACAAAAATGCACCCATACTGGCCGCTTGACCAATGCACAAAGTGCTTACATCAGGTTTAATAAACTGCATCGTGTCATAGATTGACATGCCCGCAGTGACAGAACCACCTGGTGAATTGATATAAAGCGAGATATCTTTGTCTGGGTTTTCAGCTTCTAAAAACAATAACTGCGCAACAATTAAGTTAGCACTCATATCATTCACGGGACCTACCAAAAATATCACACGCTCTTTAAGTAAACGAGAATAAATATCGTAAGAACGTTCGCCACGGCCACTTTGCTCCACAACCATTGGAATATAACCCAAGTCCTGTGGATTCCACTCTTGTTGAGATTGTAGCCGTTGCATTTTGTTCATTTACGCATTTCCCATTAAATCATCAAATTTAACTTTCTTATCCGTCACCTTAGCTTTGGATAACACATAACTTACTGCGTTCTCTTCAGTCGCTAATGCTGATGGCTCATCTAAACGTTTAGGGTCAGCATAGTACCAAGTCACGACATCTGCAGGACGCTCAAAACTTTGTGCAAACACATCAACCATTGCACGAATTTGATCTGCACCTGCATGTAAGCTATTGGTATTAATCAGTTCACCTAATAATAGACGTAACTTTGTGCTACGTTTAGCTTGCTCTTCAAACATACCAGGCTCAAGCTTAATCGTGCTTAAGTCAGCACCACGTTGCTTCAGATTTTGTTCAGTAGTTTCCATCATACGGTTGATTTCAGTACCTAGTAAGACGGCAGGAATATCAAAGTCAGCGCTATCAACTAAAGCTTGAAACACTTGTTCTTTTAATTTCGCACTCACGCGCTTTGCAACTTCTTGCTTCAAGCTTTCAGCCACTTCTGCTTTCATTTTTGCAACATCGCCATCGTCAACACCGAGACTTTTCGCAAAATCAGCATCCACTTTAGGTAATTTAGCTTGTGAAACAGAGCTGTAAGTTACTTCGTAAGTGACAGTCTTACCAGCCAATTGCTCAGGACTATGATCAGCTGGGTAAGTAATTTCAAATTGCTTGGTAGTGCCCGCTTTACCACCAGCCAATTGTTCATCAAATGACTCAACACGGCCAGCCTCACCTAAAACCAAATCGATACCAGCTTCTCCGGTAGATTCAACTTCTTTCCCATCAATTGAGGCTTTAAGCGTCACATGGATTTGATCACCTTTTTTAGCCGCACGTTTTACTGGCTCAAAACTAACACGCTGCTGCACTAATACATCTAGTGTTTTGTTTACATCAGCATCACTCACTTCCAATACTGGGCGCTCAATTTTTATTTTTGATAAATCAGAAATTTTTACTTCTGGAAAAACTTCAAATGTAGCGGTGTATTCCAATACATCAGAGGCTGCACCAAATGGCTTATGCTCAATGTTAGGGTAACCAGCAACACGTAATTTGCTTTCTTCAACCGCATCGCCAAAGCTTTTTTCAACCGCACCAGAATACACTTCATCACGCACCTGATCGCCATATTGCTGATTCACCAAGCCCAATGGAGCTTTACCAGGCCTAAAACCAGAGAATTTAGCAGTCTTCGATATTTGACCTAAGCGCTGATTAATTTGCGCTTCAAGTGGTTGCAGTGGCACCGAAATCGTAATGCGGCGTTCAAGTTTACTTAGAGTTTCTACATTTAAGGCCATGCGGTATTCCTGTTTCAATTGCACGTCGTCTGCTGAATACAGCTGAGACATGCTTCAAAGTTAATTTAGTGCGCAAGGAATTCACCTACCTTAGATTTAAAATTTCAGGTAATTTAAGATAAATTTAATCGAGTAAATTTACATGAAAATTTCTTAGCGCACCACGCGATAAAAATCCACATGCATTTTAGCAAAGATTTAGTCTAAAGCCGAATTGTTTTTTTAGTTGAGGTTACGCTAGACGCTTCTTACTAGCATTGGCGCTTAAATGCATTCGTAGACTTCTGTGATGTGAATTTTTATAGTGCCAAGTAAGCACAATCATATTTTTTATTAAGTTAGACCGCAAGCAGCATCCAAACCTCCCCATGTCTAAAGACAGGGGGTTCTAAGGGCGAACCCGCTGGGGTCTCCGG
>CAIRXI010000048.1 GCA_903882525.1 uncultured Pseudomonadota bacterium
ATCAACATTCGCGATGAAGCACAACGTATGATAGCGGCCGGTGCGGTCGCTACTGCTAATGGAGGCACTGTCAGTCAAGCCAAGGGACGCAAGTCCTCTGTCCTTGCTCGTGCCGTTGAAGTTAGAAGCCCCCAGCTTTAGATGTGGGGTAGTTCACTTAGCACATGACGCTTAAGTTCTATAGAGACTGGGAAGAGGTTAACGTGTGGAACGCATGCTTATGATGCCACTTAAAACAATCAAACCTATTGCTGTATAAGCATCTAAGCTTAAATGCTCCTGCCACCAAATTGCAGCAATGACGCTGGCTAACACTACTGTGATATAGGCTAGGCTTGCGACCACCAATGTGTCTCCGGTGCGATAGGCGCGCGTCATCGCTAGTTGAGCGATGGTGGCAGATAGACCTAAACCTAACAGGATTGGTAAGTCGCGCCACGCTAGCGGCTGAAATTGAGCAAATAACATCCATAAGCCAGCACCAATAGTGGATAGTAAAGTAAAGTAAAAAACCGTACGCCAATCGGGCTCATTTAACTTACCTAGCTGCTTTACGTGCGCATAGGCCAATGCTGCCCCTAAGCCTGAAAGAAGACCCAAGCTTCCTGCAAGCCAATCTTTACTATTAAAATTGGGCTCAAGTAGCAATGTCACCCCGAAAAAACCTAGAACAAGGCCGAGCCATAATGTTTTTTTGGGTTTTTCATGCAGTAAAAAAGGGGTTAATAAGGCTAAAAATAAAGGCGACGTGTAGTTGAGTGTGATCGCCGTCGCTAAAGGTAAATGCGAGATCGCGTAGAAAAATAGTACAAGTGATGCAAAACCGACTAAGGCGCGCGACATTTGTTTAAACATAACGGGGGTAGCGATGGGTAATTTTCTGCTATAAATATATAGCCAAATTACCAACAGGCCAAATAGTGAGCGGTAAAAAACCAGTTCAGCACTACTGAATTTTTGCGCACCAACTTTGACTAAAGCCCCCATGATGGCAAAGCCTAAAGCCGCGACTAACATCCATAAACTTCCAAGTTTGGGTAAGGTGCGACCAGTGAATCTAAAATGAGTCAGACTAAGCAAGAATTTCATGCCTCAATATGTCACAAATATAGCTTAAATAGAAGTGCTATCCTGAATGCTAGCTATAATTAAGTGTTGATTTCATGCATTTTATGCAGTGGCGAGCAAGCCTAGACAGTTGCCAATTTAAGGGTTTTCGGCTACTCTCGCACCTAGTAGTCGATTAGAAATAACATATAAATTAAACACCTAATTAAACAACCCAGTAAACACCTAGGAGATTTGTACGATGAAAAATCCATTAGATTCTATTTCAGGCACAGTTGTTGCAGGTTTGGTGCTAACCTTGGCTTTATATTTAATCGTTAAGCACGTTTTGGTGGGAGCATAAATCATGGATTTTTTACCTGGAATTGCACGTTGGGCTCACCTTGTAGCAGGTATTACTTGGATAGGTCTCCTTTACTATTTTAATTTGGTACAAATGCCAGCGCTAAAAGACGCGGGTGCTGATGGTACAGCTGCAGGCATTACTAAGCATGTAGCACCACGGGCCTTATTTTGGTTTCGCTGGGCGGCGGTCGCTACCTGGGTAGCCGGCGCATGGTTGTTAGGTAAAGGTTTTGTTGATGCATTTTTATTACGCGATGCATATGCTGCAATTGGTGTAGGTGCATGGTTGGGTACGATTATGTTGTTTAATGTTTGGGTGTTAATTTGGCCAAACCAACAGAAAATACTAGGCATGAAGCCAGCTTCAGATGCTGAGAAAGCCGTCGCACGGCGTGTGGCGATGCTTGCATCGAGAACCAATATGATGCTTTCAATTCCAATGATCTTCTTTATGGCAAATGGTCTCTCACATCGAGCCATTATTGGGCTTTAGTTTTAAAGATAATCATTTTTTTAATCTAAAGTCATGCTTACGGCGGCATCAGCCGCCGTTTGCATTTTATTAAAGCCGAGTTTTAAACATAATTTAAGTGACAGAGTTTTACATGACCACACATTTGATGAACACCTATAACCGCCAGCCTGTAACCTTTGTAAAGGGTGAGGGGGTTTGGCTATGGGACGATAAGGGTGAAAAATACCTAGATGCACTAGCCGGTGTGGCGGTCAATGGGTTAGGTCATGGCCACCCAAGTTTAGTTAAAGCTATCAGCGATCAAGCAGCGAGACTAATCCATGTCTCCAACTACTACCATATTGCCGAACAGGAAGCATTGGCAGGCAAGTTATGTGAAGTTTCGGGGATGGATAAAGTGTTTTTTTGCAACTCAGGTTGCGAAGCTAACGAAGCGAGTATTAAGTTAGCGCGCCTATATGGGCACAACAAAGGTATTGATATTCCACAAATCATTGTGATGGAGCAATCATTCCATGGTCGGACGCTGGCGACATTGTCGGCGACTGGCAATAGCAAAGTGCAAGTTGGTTTTGAGCCGCTAGTGACTGGTTTTATACGCGTACCCTATGATGATATTGCAGCGGTTCGTGCAGTCGCAAGTAGTAATCCTAATGTTGTCGCAATTTTAGTTGAACCTGTGCAAGGCGAGGGTGGCATTAATATTCCCAAAGATAGTAGCGCTTACTTGGAAACGCTACGTGGTATTTGCGACGAGCATGATTGGTTGTTGATGGTAGATGAGGTGCAAACCGGCATTGGCAGGACAGGCACCTGGTTTGCTTTTCAGCACACATCAATTAAACCTGATGTAATGAGTTTGGCGAAGGGGCTAGCATCAGGGGTCCCTATTGGAGCCTGCGTTGCTCATGGCAAGGCGGCTAGTGTATTTACATACGGCAAACATGGCTCAACCTTCGGTGGCAATCCTTTAGCCTGTGCCGCGGGCTTAGCGACACTGAATACCATAGAAGCAGATGGTTTGCGTGAGAATGCAGAAAAAATAGGTAATTTAATTCGTGATGGTTTTATCTCTGAATTCAATGGTAATCGTGCTGTAGTGCAAGTACGTAATGCCGGTTTGATGATCGGGATTGAATTGGATCGGCCATGCGCTGACTTGGTGCAACTAGCTTTAGAGGCTAAGCTACTCATTAATGTGACTGCCGAAAAAGTGGTGCGCTTACTCCCCCCTTTAGTCATGAATGAAGCTGAAGCGCATGAATTGGTTAAACGCTTGTCTGCTTTGATTAAAGTGTTTTTAAGCCGCCACTAAGCATTACAATATCACTAACCCCAATACCTAAATAATTAACGCGACAAATATTATGGCAATAAAACATTTTTTACAGTTCAATGATCTCAACCGTGACGAGCTAGAGTACGTGTTTGATAGAGCCCGTTGGATTAAAAGTCAATTCAAAGCCTACAAGCCTTATTGGCCATTACAAGACCGAACCTTGGTGATGATTTTTGAAAAAGCCAGCACGCGCACGCGCTTGTCATTTGAAGCAGGTATGCAGCAATTGGGCGGGTCAGCCATTTACTTAAATACCCGAGATTCACAGTTAGGTCGTGGTGAGCCGGTAGAAGATGCTGCACAAGTCATCTCACGTATGAGTGACTTAGTTATGATTCGCACCTTTGAGCAGGAAATTATTGAGCGTTTCGCCGCTAATTCTCGTGTGCCTGTGATTAATGGCCTGACCAATGAATATCATCCTTGTCAAATTCTAGCTGATATCTTTACCTATATTGAACATCGTGGTTCCATACAGGGTAAGACGGTCGCATGGATAGGGGATAGCAATAATGTCTGTAATACCTGGTTGCAAGCCGCAGAGGTGTTAGATTTTAATGTGCATGTTTCTACGCCGCCGGGTTACGAAGTAGAGCCTGAGCGCGCCAATTTGTATGGCAATGACCATTTTGAGGTGTTTGCTGATCCTATGGAAGCTGCTAAGGGCGCACATTTAGTGACCACTGATGTCTGGACTAGCATGGGTTTTGAAGCTGAAAACGAAGAACGCATGATTGACTTTGTGGATTGGCAAGTGGATGGCGATATGATGCGTGTGGCTGCCAAAGATGCGCTCTTTATGCATTGTTTACCGGCACACCGTGGTGAAGAAGTGGCAGCGGAAGTAATCGATGGACCGCATTCTGTGGTGTGGGATGAAGCTGAAAATAGATTACACGTCCAAAAAGCGTTAATGGAATATTTGCTACTGGGCCGAATTAAGTAAAAGTGCCAGATTAGTTTTTATCTAAAGTAATATGAGTTTAATTAGGAAATTTAAGTAATGAGTAATGTGAAAAAAGAAATTAAAAAAGTGGTATTAGCCTATTCTGGCGGTTTAGACACCTCAGTAATTTTGAAGTGGCTACAAGATGAATATAAATGTGAAATTGTGACTTTCACCGCTGACTTAGGTCAGGGTGAAGAGCTTGAGCCAGCGCGTGCAAAGGCTAAGGCTGCGGGCGTTAAAGAAATTTATATTGATGATGTACGTGAAGAATTTGTGCGTGATTTTGTGTTCCCTATGTTCCGCGCCAACACCGTTTATGAGGGTGAATATTTACTAGGTACTTCAATTGCACGACCATTAATTGCCAAGCGTTTAATTGAAATTGCAGCTGAAACTAATGCTGATGCGATTTCACATGGCGCGACTGGTAAGGGTAATGACCAAGTGCGTTTTGAGTTGGGCGCCTACGCTTTAAATCCAAATATACAAATTATTGCACCTTGGCGTGAGTGGGATTTACTATCACGTGAAAAGCTCATGTCTTATGCTGAGAAGCATGGCATTGAAGTGGATATGAAGCATAAACAAGGTGGCAGTCCTTACAGCATGGATGCCAACTTACTGCATATCAGCTATGAAGGTCGCCACTTAGAAAACCCAGCTGCAGAAGCGGAAGAATCCATGTGGCGCTGGACGGCCAGCCCTGAAAAAGCGCCGGATGCTGCTGAGTATTTGGATATTGAATATGTGAATGGTGATCCAGTGTCTCTTAACGGTGAAGCGATGCTTCCACATGAGCTACTTGCACATCTTAATAAAATCGGTGGTAAGCATGGGATTGGTCGATTAGATCTAGTTGAAAACCGTTACGTGGGCATGAAGTCACGTGGCTGCTATGAAACGCCTGGTGGCACCATTATGTTGAAAGCGCATAGAGCCATTGAGTCGATTACCTTGGACCGTGAAGTGGCCCATTTAAAGGATGATTTAATGCCACGCTATGCCAGCATGATTTACAACGGCTATTGGTGGAGTCCTGAACGTGTGGCGCTACAAACATTGATTGATCACACACAAACGGTTGTGAATGGCTGGGTGCGCGTTAAGTTGTATAAAGGCAATGTCATTGTCACAGGCCGAGACAGTAAAACTAACTCTTTATTTGACTCTACAATTGCAACTTTTGAGGATGATAAAGGCGCTTACGATCAAAAAGATGCTGCTGGTTTTATTAAGCTCAATGCTTTGCGTTTGCGCATAGCCGCTAATTTAAAGAAAAAACAGTAAGTCGTTTTGCATTAAAGCGGCACCTTACTGAAGTTGGATGAAGTTTCCAGCTCAGTTAAGGTGCTTTTTTTGTTTAAATGAAGAGAATCTTGCTAGGTTTTTTGCTTTTCACCAATATGACTTGCGCCACGTTTCTTGGCTAAGATCACTTGCTTCTGACGCTCCGTAAGACTAGCACGCTTTTCATCAGATATTTTTTCATAGCAATATGGGCAGGAAATGCCTGCGGTGTAATGAGGGCTTTGCATCTCTGCAGGGGATAAGGGGTGACGGCAAGCATAGCATTGGTCAAACTCACCGACCTCTAAGTTGTGTTTTACCGCCACGCGCTGGTCAAATACAAAGCATTCTCCCTGCCATAGGCTCTCGGCTTCTGGCACAGTTTCTAGATATTTTAGAATCCCGCCTTGTAAGTGAAATACCTCTTCAAACCCTTGGTCCATCATGTAAGAGGACGCTTTTTCACAGCGGATGCCGCCAGTACAGAACATCGCTACTTTTTTATGTTTGGTTTTATCGAAGTGTTTAGCCACGTATTCTGGAAATTCTCGGAATGTAGTGGTCTTAGGGTCAATTGCGCCCTTAAAAGTGCCAATGTCTACTTCGTAATCGTTACGTGTATCAATCAATATGACTTCAGGATCTGAAATAAGGGCATTCCAATCTTCAGGCTTGATGTAGGTGCCGACCAGTTTGGTTGGGCTTACGCCCGGCACACCCAACGTCACAATTTCTTTTTTTAGTTTGACCTTCATGCGATAAAACGGATGTTCAAAGGCATAGGATTCTTTATGCTCTAAATCAGCCAAGCGATTGGCAAATAACGGATCAGTACGTAAATAATCTAGTACGCGATGGATATCAGCGGCAAGGCCAGCAATAGTGCCGTTAATCCCTTCTTCAGCTAGCAATAATGTGCCTTTAATATGATTGCTATTACACGCCTCTAGGATTGGTGCTTGCAGCGTTTTGTAGTCAGGTAGGCTGACAAATTTATATAGTGCTGCAGTTAAATATTTTGGTGATAAATGATCTGGCATGGTAGTGACTGAATTTTTTAAAGGCGCTATTTTAGCACTCGCGCGCATTAAGCCGAAATGAGCAGAATCTCACCGTTGCCGTTACAGGCGGCATCTCCCACCCATCTTTGCACGCGTTGCGTGTGTAGACCTGAAAACTGGCTGTCAAGCTTGGAGAAACTTTGATACAGCAAGCTTAAAAATGGCAGAGTATGCATGCCGCAATCCTGCATAGTGGCGTGCAGCGCTGGCTTTTTAAGGAGTAACAGTGTGCCATGTTTCATATTAAAACCAGCATACATGCCCACATTGCCCATTACACCAATGGTGCCAGCAATCATACGGCTACCACAGTAGTCGCCGGCATTGCCTTCAATTAACATCAGTCCACGTCGCATCTGATCACCGGCACGGTCACCAGCATTTCCTTTCACCAACACCGTGCCACCATGCATCCCTTTGCGTTGTCCTGCAGAGGCGCCACCTAGAAATTCTCCGGTATTGCCATCGATAATCAGTAAGCCCTTAGCCATATTGCAAGCCGCAAATGCCGCCGTATTACCGTGGCAGTGAATTGTGCCGCCGTTTAAATTAAAGCCTAAGTAGGCGCCAACATCGCCGCTAATTTCAAGGCTGCCACTATTGATGTGTGCCCCTAGGTAATCAAGCTTACGGCTGCTGTCTTTAAAGTGGATTGTGTGTAATGCATCGGTGATGGGTGCGCCGCTAATTTCAAATACTGCATCTACACGAAGCTGGTTACGTCCATCACTTAACATTAGACTGGCGATATCTGGGATAGACTTTCCTGCCAAATTTTCTGGGGTAAGGGCAGCACAATTTAAACTATGCGTTAGCTCTTTTTTTAAGCGTAAAGTTAACGTGCTCATGCGTTTCCCGCTTGCATAATTTCTTGCAACTTAAAGTGATGTGGGCCTAATTTCCCGCCATAATTGCCGGCAGAAATGCGTTTTACCCCACTACTTTCACCGAGTTGGCATATGGCAGTGATCCCTACCCGCATGGCGTTGGCGATATCGTCAAAACATAATCCATCTATGACAATTTCCATGACGCTTTCAATCTCAGCTGAAAGTTCACTGTCAGTCACACCTTTAAGTGTGGGGCAGAATGCATCGTTGGTTGACGCGAACATGGTTTTATACTTGCTGCCGACCTTAGAGCCTGAGCGAACGACCCCCCCTGGAAATGGCATAATAACGTTGGGTATTTTTTTCATCGCTTCAATGGCAACCTCTGCCGCGGCCAATGCTAAAGATTGGGAGGTAGCTAGAATAAGAAAGTTTCCGCCACCAATAGCGCGCACCATCCCAGTGGTTTCTTCACATAAAAATTCGCCATCCATTACAGGCACGCGCCAATAGCGTTTATCTGTGATGAGTTTTGACGTTTGGAAGCCGTCTCCAAAAAAGCGTAAATTTTTACCTAGATTAATTTGATCTTCACTATTGATGCCGGCAAACGCGGCTGCGGTAGGGCAGGTGAGTACACATTGCCCCATGCGTGTTTCTAGTTGTTGCATGAGCACTTTGCTGCCCATCGCAAATAACAAGACACTAACACCCGGTCTGCCATCAGGGGTTTCTGTTTCGCCAAGTTCGCCCTCTATACCAGCCTCTACGCCACAACCAATCACAGAAGTGGCGAACCCCGTCATGGCGTTGGCGGCATGGTAGGCCCATTTTAGATTTTGTGCAGTGAGGATGACCCGTGTGGCCCGCATATTAAATGCTTCGGCAAAGGTGTCGTCAATTTGTATATTATTAATAATCATGAAGTTTAATAGCCAAACTTAGGCAGTAGGATCGCCGCTTTTGATTTTACCTACCCATTCTTCAATATTAATCGTGCCTTCTACCTCAGCTTGCTGCAGGTCTTTGGTCAGTAATACATCTTGCACTAAATCTAGGCGCTTCCAGCCGGCTAATGGTGTATCACAGTCCATGCGGGGTACGTAGCGCGAATCTCGCACTTTGGTCATTTGATGGATGTAACGTGGGCAATTCTGCCAAAACTCAGATAATTTCACGCGCACGATGTAATCCGCTTCTTTATATTCAGTCATCAGCGGATCGTCACGGGAAATGGTCGCAGTGCCTTGCACGCGCATGCGATGAGGCGTTGAGAAGGAGATGAATAACAAACCCACTTGTGGATTTTGGCTGATGTTTCCCATAGAGAAAAACATGCCATTACCATCATAACTAGGAAATGCCAACGTCGTCGAATCAAGCACTTTTACAAAGCCGACATCGCCCCCTTTGTAAGAAACCGTTGGGCGGCCTTGGTGATCAACTGAAGATAAAAAGAACATATCGACATGCTCGATAAAACCTTTGGCTTCATCATCAAACTCAGTGCGGCAGACCAGTTGTTCAACGCGGTCAGCCATATCCCTAGTACCAAATTCATCTTGAATACCACGGTGCTCTTTGCCATATAATCTAGTCATAGTTGCTCCCCTTTAGCTTGTTATTGGATGTTGCTTGCTTACAATAATCCTACCACGGCCATCTTGACTGATTTCAGTAGCATCAATCTTAAAATTGGCTAACTGCATGGTGTGGTAACGGTCAAAATATTGCTTTAAGTCTTGTTCTACACCGATGTCAAACTCAGGCTGGGCGGTATAAGTTGCTCCCCAGGTCACTTTAATGACCTTACCAGCTTTTACCACCAATTCTCCATCTTTAAACACGTAAGCCGGTTGGGAAAACATGGCCTCGCGGTCAGTTTGTTCGTTGTACACGGCAATGTCAGCACCAGCGCCAACGCCCAAATGACCACGATCATGCATACCGATAAGTTTGGCTGGACCAGCGCGGGTCATAATGGCAATTTCATAAAGACTATACTCGCGCGTTAAGCTTTTAAGATTACTCATGGCTTGCGCATCTAAATTAAGCTTAGCAAAAGCCTCATTGCGGAAGCTTTTATCCATCAACAAACGAATGAGATGTGGGTAGCTGGTAAACGGTGCCCCGTTAGGATGGTCAGTCGTTAAAAAGATGCGCCACGGGTCGTTGACTGAGAGGAATATTTCTAAACCAATCGCCCATTGCAGCGCGTTAACAAAATTCTGATCACGGTATTTAAAAGGTACGACACCGCAACCAGCATCGCACTCAATATCCATAATCACAGATTTTTTAGGATTAGCATGTTTGGCGTTGATTTGTTGCATCATGCTATCGCCAGAGGCTGTGACAGTTTGGCCAAAAAGAATCTGGCCGACATCAGCGCTGATATTTTTATGCTGGTTGATGGCTTGTGCAATTTCGGCTGCTGCCGATGAAAATTTACGGTCACCTTCTGTGCCATAGCTATGAAACTGGATATGCGTTAGGTGCATAGGCAGGCCATCGGCTGCTTCTATCGTTTTTAATGTAGTCTCAAAGTTGCCAGCGGCACCCAAGTTATTGCAATGCACATGCAAAGGCTTGGCGATACCTAAGTCATAAACGGCGCGGCTTAAACTTTTTAGAATGTCGCGTGCTGAAACCTGGTAAAAGCTGTGCGCTTCGTCTAAGTCGAGCTTGCGTTGATTAAACTTAAACGCACTAATGCCACCTGCATTGACCACTTTAATGCCAATGGCTTGCGTAGCGTGCAAGGTCCAAGCCACATAATCGTTAATGGCTTTCTGGTCTTTGCCTGCTGCTAACAATCTTAAGAAATAATCATCATTACCAAGCATGGCATAGCCGCCCTTATCTATCATGGGCGTATCCGCCATTTCTAGATGTGCCTGTCTAGCGTTGATTGGCATCATGGCGGGTTCAAAAGCTGCGGTGTATCCCATTTCTATGTAGCGAAAGCCAGTTTCAGTCGTGCTTGGCGTAGCATGGTGACTGCAATTAGGGCTACAGATATGCGCTTCTGGTTCGCTATAGCGGCGTGATTCCTGAAATTCTGGCAACATCATGCGAGCAATATTAATTTTTCCGCCACCGATATGGCTATGCATATCAATGGCACCGGCCATGACGACTTTTCCGCTCAGGTCAACACTCTGTGAGATTTTTTCAGTACTACTGGGCTTGGCAATAATACGCCCCCCACGAATATAAATATCCTGAACTACGCCGTCTTTGCCGTTGGTTGGATCGTACAGCTTGCCATTTTTAAGCTCGGTAATCATGCTAACAACGTCTCAATTTGCCTAAGCACGTCACTTAATGTGGGTAAGACCTGCTTACGCATCGCTTTAAGCGGTAAGGCCACAGAGCTATCCATACGGAACATGGTGCCAGATTGATCCAAGCCTGGAATGCCAACTGGAATAAATACATCTGGGGCTTGTGTGAACTGCATATCAGGATGGCCGATAACAATTGTCGGTGCCACGCTACTCGGTGGGGCGTAGGCATTAAAGGTGCTAATCCATAATAGCGCATCGCAATTGTTTAATTGTTGCTGGGTGGAGAAGTGATAAGTGTCGTAGCTGAATTCTCCACCGCGTTGGTGGACATTAAAGCGATTACGCGTTGGGTAACCGCTTAGCCAAGCGCTGGTATTGTTGATGCTGGAGTCTCCGTCGCCGGAGTTGAGTGGCAGTCCTGAGACTCGGGTGTTTTCATTAAGTGTGGCGATAAGCTGGGTAATGCTTTGCACCGTTAATTCTGCATGGGGGATTTTTAAACAGCCGACTGACCATACGATGACTGCATATTTAGCAGCTTTTATTTTTGCAAGTACGGCTATTAATGCAGTTACGCTCACCCCGGCAATTTCGTGAGCATCTAATTTTTTGTTGTGCGCTAGTGCATTTAAGGCGCTCATGATGGCTGGTAAGTCCACAGTTTCCGCCGTCACGATGGTGGGCGCATGGCCATCTGGCGAAGTACCAGCACTGGTATTGCCAGTTGCAGCTAAGAAAATCACCTCAGGGGTGGCTTTGTTAAATAAGTTATCAGCGTTCCATACTAACTTTTCGAAAAAACGCGGATGGCTAGTAACGATATCAGTACCGATGGCTACAATCAGATCTGCACGGTTTTTAACTTCAGTCAGCGTGGTGGTTTGCCAGCCACTATTTTGCATGGCTAAAGTGTTGCGAACTGTGGATTCACTATGCATATGATCAAGGGTAGCACCTGCTGTCTCGGCTAAAGCCATCACGCTACGCATGCCTTGTACCTCAGTACCTAAGCCGGAAAATAAAGGCTGGCTGCTGTGAAGTAGAATTTTACCGGCGGCTTTGACTGCCGCATTAAGATCACAATCCACCCCAAACATGCTGGGGCTCGTATTTGAAACGGCTTGCCTAAAGAAAATTTGGCTTTTTGGACAACCATTTTTAACTGAAATTGGCGTGGAATTGCCAACGAGCAGATCATCACAAAGTAAGCCACAGGCTGGGCAGGTGGCCGATATCAATTGAACTGAATCATCAAGAATTTTCATCGCTGTGGGATTTTGCCACATAGTGAAAGCTTTTATACAATCTTATTGCAAATAACTATCGCAAAATGTAGGTTTATTTTAAGTGCCAAAAATGGTACTTTATCGTTCTTTTCAATAAGTTAATTTAATGGAGTTGTTATGGCTGTTCAACGCACGCTTTCTATCATCAAACCTGATGCAGTAGCAAAAAATGTAATCGGTAAAATCTACACACGTTTTGAAAATGCAGGTTTAAAAATTGTAGCTGCAAGAATGGCACAATTAACACAAGCTGAAGCGGAAGGCTTTTACGCAGTTCACGCTGCACGCCCATTCTTTGGTGATTTAGTTAAATTCATGATTTCAGGTCCTGTGATGATTCAAGCCCTAGAAGGCGAAAATGCAGTGCAAGTGCACCGTGATTTAATGGGAGCAACTAACCCAAAAGAAGCCGCTGCTGGCACAATTCGTGCAGATTTCGCGGAAAGTATTGATGCTAATGCTGTACACGGTTCAGACTCAGCAGAAAATGCTGCAATTGAAATCGCTTACTTCTTCGGTAAGTAGTATTAGTTAATAAGGTAAAAAAACAATTTTGGTTAATCTACTCAACTTCAATCAACCACAACTGGCACAATGGTTTGCCGAACGCGGCGAGAAGCCGTTCCGTGCAAAGCAGTTAATGCGCTGGATGCATCATTTTGCAGTGCATGATTTTGAGCAGATGACCGATATTGCAAAAGTATTACGCGAAAAATTGTCGGCTGAGGCGACAATCACCTTACCTGCTGTACAGTCTGAGTTGGTTTCTAATGACGGTACGCGCAAATGGTTAATTGGAGCGGATGCTGCCAATAGTATAGAAACCGTATTTATCCCAGAAGATGAACGGGGCACGCTGTGCATTTCCTCGCAAGTAGGTTGCGCTTTGGAGTGCACATTTTGTTCTACTGGTCGTCAGGGTTTTAATCGCAACTTAAGTGTTGCAGAAATCATTGGACAGTTGGCAATTGCTAATCAATCCCTAAGACAAGAAAGTGGTTATGATCTATTGCCGATTTCTGACCGGATTATTAGTAATGTCGTGATGATGGGCATGGGAGAACCGCTGGCAAACTACGACAATGTAGTGACCGCCATGCAAATTATGTTAGATGATAGTGCTTACGGTTTAAGTCGCCGTCGTGTGACATTATCAACATCAGGCTTAGTGCCAGCGATGGATAGATTAAAAGAAGATTGTCCTGTCGCACTTGCGGTTAGTTTACACGCGCCAAACGACGCTTTACGTGATGTGTTGGTGCCAATTAATAAGAAATATCCTTTAAAAGAATTAATGGCGGCTTGTAATCGCTATTTAGAAAAAGCGCCGCGTGATTTTGTTACCTTTGAGTATGTGATGCTTGATGGCGTCAATGATACTGCCGAGCATGCTTATGAGTTACTGGCTTTGGTACAGAATGTTTCATGCAAGTTTAACTTAATTCCATTTAATCCATTTCCAAACAGTGGTTATGACACGTCTAAAGCCAGTCACATCCGTGTGTTTCGTGATATTTTAATGCAGGCTGGCTATGTGGTCACTGTCCGTAAAACCCGCGGTGAAGATATTGATGCTGCTTGCGGTCAGCTAGCGGGTAAAGTGCTAGATAAAACGCAACGCGTAGCTAAGCGCATTCCAATTGAGTTGTTGCAATGAAAGGTAGCGTAAGTTCATTGCGTAATAAAACTTTACTAGGTGCTGAACGGTATTTAAATAAAACCTTACAATTAGTGCCATTATCGGTTTCTAGAGCTTATTAATTGGCAAACATACAGTTTAATAATGACGTGGTTGCGGCTAAAGTCACTTTGCAAAGCGGAAAATAACAATGGAAGATAAATTGGTAGTGAATGACTTGATACAGCAAGTGGAGCCCAGCACATTGGGTGGCAGGTTAGCTGTGGCCAGAGAAGCTAAACAACTTACGCAGCAAGATGTTTCTAATACTTTACGTCTAAGTCTTAAGCAAGTTGCCGACTTGGAAAATAGTGATTTTGCCGCTTTGCCAGAACCTATGGTAACGCGTGGTTTTATTCGCAATTATGCACGTTTGTTAGATTTGGATGCAGAACCGTTATTGGCGATCTACCGTGCCCAAGTGCCCGATAGGTTGCCTGACGCAATTCTCGTACAGTCATCTATGCACTTTGAGATGCCAACTAAAGGCAATCATTTATGGTTTAAGTATGTATTCGGTAGTGTTGTACTGTTGGTACTTGTCTTGTTATGGTTTGCTTACATGCCAAAGTATGAAAAACCGGCAGTGGAAAAGTTAAATGCAACTGAACATTTAGTGGTAGAGCAGTCTTTGCCAGAAATAGCTTTGCCTGCAGCAGAGCGTTTGGCTGGGTCTGATACAGAGGTCTTGAATTTGCCTAATGCAGATGTAGCGTCAATTGCTTCAAATTCAACAACACCAGCAGCCGTTCTCGCAGAACCTAAATCAGTTGTTAAATTAGAGGCGCCTGCCAAAGTTGAAGTTAAAGGGAATGTGCCGGCTAGTATGTCTAAAAAAGTTACTGTGACGTGTACTGACTCTAGCTGGATGCAGGCTAAAGATAAGTCAGGTAAGGTTGTTTTTGAGAAGAAGTTAGCTGCGGGCAGTACGGAAACTTTTGATGGTGAGATGCCATTGTCAATATGGATTGGTAATGCTAAAGGCACAAGTTTAACGTTCTTAGGCAAGCCAGTCGATTTGACTGCTTCTACGCAAAATAATGTTGCCCGACTAACTTTGGAATAAATGGTGAACATCGTTTCTGAGAGTAGTCCTTTAGTACACCTAAATCATCCCCGTAGGACATTGCAGGTGATGATTGGTCATGTGCCAGTGGGTGGAGGGGTGGGCGGTACACTCTGTGCGCCAGTGGTAGTGCAAAGCATGACCAATACTGATACAGCTGATGCGCAAGCCACGATTAAACAAGTGCATGAGTTATGGCAAGCGGGTAGCGAAGTGGTACGCATCACTGTCAACTCTCCTGAGGCTGCCGCTCAGGTCGCCAACGTGCGGCGCGGCTTAGATGCTTTAGGTTGTAATGTGCCCTTGGTTGGAGACTTTCATTACAACGGCCATAAACTATTAGCACAATATCCTGATTGCGCACAGGCCCTAGCTAAGTACCGTATTAATCCTGGCAATGTCGGTAAAGGCACTAAGCGGGATGAGCAGTTTGCTGCGATGATAGAAGCTGCGATTCATTACCAAAAATCTGTGCGTATTGGGGTTAATTGGGGCAGTCTTGATCAAGCCAAAATGGCGCAAATGATGGATGATAATGCTAAGCTGGCTGAGCCTCTGTCATCAGCTGCGCTCATGCGTGAAGCCTTAATTCAATCGGCACTGGAAAGTGCTGAACAAGCAGTCGCTTTAGGTCTAGCACCCAATCAAATTATTATTTCCTGCAAGGTCAGTAATGTGCAGGACTTAGTTAAGGTCTATAGCGACTTAGCGCAACGTAGCCAATACCCTTTGCATTTGGGTCTGACCGAAGCTGGTATGGGATCTAAAGGTATTGTCGCATCCACAGCAGCGCTCGCTTTACTGCTACAACAGGGGATAGGCAATACCATACGCGTCTCACTGACCCCAGAGCCTAATGAATCTCGTACTAAAGAAGTGATTGTGGCGCAAGAAATTTTACAAACGATGGGCATCCGTTCTTTTACCCCATTGGTGACGGCTTGCCCTGGATGCGGCCGCACGACCTCAACCTATTTTCAAGAGTTGGCAATGCAAATCCAAACCTACTTGCGCAATCAAATGCCGCTATGGCGTGATAATTACGCTGGGGTGGAAAATATGAATGTGGCTGTGATGGGTTGTGTCGTAAATGGTCCTGGTGAATCTAAGCTTGCGAATATTGGCATTAGCTTGCCTGGCACAGGAGAAACGCCAGTCGCACCAGTATTCGTTGACGGTGAAAAAACGGTAACACTTAAAGGTGATCATATTGCCCAAGAATTCCAAGCAATTGTCGAAGACTACGTCCAGACCCACTACGCGCTAGGCGGCAAGCTACATCAGGCCGCCGCTATCGTGAGCAACAAAACTATTCCAATCAAAGTAATCGCATAATGTCTGACCAAGAAAAACAAACTCAAATAGTCCAAAATACAAAAAAATCTGAAGCTAAAGTCTTGAAGCCGACTAAATTTCAAAGCGTAAAAGGTTTTTACGATATTTTGCCTGAGCACACAGCATTGTGGTTTAAGCTCGAAGATACAGCCCGTCGTGTGCTGGCGCAATACGGGTATAAAAATATACGTATGCCCTTGGTAGAACCCACCGATTTATTTGTGCGTTCCGTAGGAGAACATACCGATATTGTAGAAAAAGAAATGTACGCATGGGAAGATCATTTGAATGGTGATCATTTGGCCTTACGTCCAGAAGGCACGGCCGGTTGTGTGCGTGCAGTAGTTGAGCATAATTTAACTTATAACGGCCCTGTAAGGCTTTGGTATAGTGGCGCTATGTTTAGGCACGAGAATGTGCAAAAAGGTCGTCAGCGCCAGTTTCATCAAGTTGGTGTAGAGGCTTTTGGTTTTGATAGTCCGCAGGTGGATGCGGAACAAATTGTAATGTTGGCTAGGTTGTGGCGTGAGTTAGGTATCGTCGATGTTGCGTTGCAAATTAACAGCATAGGCGATGCGCATGAACGCGCGGCCTATCGAGGCACGTTGATTCAGTATTTTGAACAGCATTTAGAAGTTTTAGATGACGATGCTACGCGTCGTTTGTATACGAATCCTTTACGTATTTTAGATAGTAAAAATCCACGTATGCAAGCCTTGTGCGAATCTGCACCCAAGCTTATTGATAGTTTAGGGGAAGCAAGCCGCGCACATTTTGATGGATTATGTGCATTATTGGATGCAGCGGGTGTTGCTTATTTGATTAATGCGCGATTGGTGCGGGGTTTGGATTATTACAATCGTACGGTGTTTGAATGGGTGACCACTAAATTGGGCGCACAGGGCACGATTGCTGGAGGTGGCCGCTATGATGCTTTGGTTGAGCGTTTAGGCGGGGACGCAACGCCCGCCTGTGGTTTTGGTATAGGCTTGGAGCGAGTATTTTTATTGATGCAAGAATATGGGGTTAGCGCCACCGATGCTCCGCAGGTTTATTTGGTTAATGTGGGTGATTTAGCGGAACAACAAGCATTTAAGATTGCCGAACAATTGCGTAATGCCAATATTGAAGTGGTATTGCACGCTGGTGGCGGTAGTTTTAAATCACAAATGAAAAAAGCTGATAGAAGCCAAGCGCAGTTTGCCTTGATTTTGGGCGAGGATGAAGTGGCTCAGCAACAGGTGATTTTAAAGCCTATGCAGGCTAGCGGCGAGCAATTACTATGTAGTATTGATGAGGCGATTAAGCACTTGGTTACGCACCGTAGCCTGTAGACCATCTATAAAACTGAGTAGACCATGACCGTTAAATCAAGTGTTGATAGTATAAGTAGTGGCCAACCATTGCTCCAGCTTGAGCATCTAAGCGTAGCGTCCAAAAAGTTGCCCAGTCATTGCCTGGTCAATGATGTAAGTTTTAGTATAGAAGCCGGTAAAACAACCTGTGTCGTTGGTGAGTCGGGCAGTGGAAAAAGTTTAACGGCATTGTCAGTGATGGGGTTGTTGTCTAAGCAGTTGCAGCTAAGTAGCGGCAAAGTGCTATTTAATGATGCTGAGTTAGGCATACTTGATCTTGCGCATCTAGATTCGGAAAGTCTGCGCAAAATTCGAGGTGCCAAAATTGCCATGATTTTTCAAGAGCCGATGACGTCGCTTAATCCAGTGCTCACCATAGGTTATCAAATTGGTGAAAGCCTAACGACACATTTGGGATTAAAAGGCGCTGCCCTCAAAATCAGAATAGCCAGTTTATTAGAGATGGTCGGTATTCCAGTTGATCGTGCCAATAGTTATCCTGATGAGCTGTCCGGCGGGCAAAGGCAGCGCGTCATGATTGCCATGAGTATTGCTTGCGAGCCTCAATTGCTCATTGCAGATGAACCTACCACCGCGCTTGATGTAACCGTACAAGCCCAAATACTTAAACTGCTTGATTCGCTTAAAAATCGCATGAACATGGGTATGTTATTTATTACCCATGATTTTGGTGTAGTGGCTGACATTGCTGACAATGTGGTGGTGATGTTTAGAGGGAAAATTGTTGAGTCTGGCACTAAGTCGGACGTTTTAAATTATCCGCAGCATCCTTATACCAAAGCTTTGTTGGCCTGTGTGCCTGATGTCGATGGTGTAAAGCCTTTGCAACCAATTGATTATCGTTGGTTGGACGAGTTGTCTCCTGTAGGGGTGTTAGAGGAAGAGTTGCAATGACTGATACCGTTTTAGTCGCGAATAATTTAGTTAAAACCTATAGCCAGCGTAGCGGTAAATTTGGTTTTGGTACAACCTTGGTTAAAGCGTTGGATGATGTCAGTATCAGTTTGCGACGTGGAAGTACCTTAGCGGTGGTTGGGGAATCTGGCAGTGGTAAATCCACGTTGGCACGTTGTCTGTTACAATTGCAACCCTTGGATAGTGGAGAAGTGCTGTTTTCTGGACAAGATTTGTCTAAAATGAGCGGTAAAGAGCTCCGAGTGGCACGTAAGGATCTGCAAATGGTGTTTCAAGATCCGTTTGCTTCATTGAATCCACGCATGCGTGTGGGTCAAATTGTAGGTGAAGGGTTGCTGATTCACGCAATAGGTAATCAAGCGACTCAGCAACAGCAAGTGATTGCTATGCTAAAGCGGGTAGGGCTTAGTGAAGCCGATATGCAAAAATATCCGCATGAGTTTTCTGGCGGGCAAAGACAGCGTATCGGTATAGCGCGGGCTTTAGTGTTGCAACCCAAAGTAGTAGTGTGTGATGAACCTGTATCGGCACTAGATGTATCAATACAGGCGCAGATATTGTTATTATTAAAAGAATTGCAGCAGGAAATGGCACTAAGCTATGTCTTTATTAGCCATGATTTACGCGTGGTACGCCATATTGCCAACGATATCGTGGTGATGAACGCAGGTAAGGTAGTGGAGCAGGGGACGGTTGTGGATATTTACAGGCAACCGCAACATGAGTACACACGTAATTTATTGGCGGCAATTCCTGGTAAAAAAGCGGCATAGCTGCTGGGTTTAAAAAACCTCAAACATGTTTAAAAATCAACTTAGATAAGTAGAATTTAGGAAAAGAAATGGCATACGATTTAGAAGAGCAAGAGCAGTTAGACGAATTTAAGGCGTGGTGGAAACTCTACGGAAAAATGGTGATTAACGCTGCCTTAGCCGCACTATTGGCTTACGCCGTATTTCAAGGCTGGACCTATTACAAAAACAATCAAGCAGTGACTGCATCAACGCAGTATCAAGAGTTGTTAGTGACGGATGAAAAAGACTTAAAAGCGATTCAGGGTAAATCTGCCGCATTGATGGAAAAGTATAGTGCAACCCCGTACGCTGGACGTGCGGCTCTATTTGCAGCTAAAGCTAATTATCAAGCTGGTGATGCAAAAAGTGCAAAAGCACAACTGACCTGGACGGTTAGTCACGCACAGGAAACTTCAGTGGCGGCTTTGGCAAGCTTGCAATTAGCCAATATATTGGCAGAAGAAAAAGACTCTGACGGCGCACTAAAAGTGCTGGCGGCTAAACATGATGCAGGGTTTGATGGTTTATTTGCTGATCTAAAAGGTGATATTTTGGTGGGTATGGGGAAAACGACTGAGGCTAAGCTTGCTTATCAAGAAGCTTTGGCTAAGTTGGATCCACAAGGTAAATATCGTGCACTTACCAAGCAAAAGTTAGAGTCACTAGGTTAAATCATCATTGCTTAATCAATAAATCACTAGTTACTATTTGCAATTAACCATTGGTACTGTCATTCAGTTGGCGGCACCTAATCTGGCTGGAGTATAGTTTTTGTGTTCATAAAGTCTATCAAAAAGTATTTTAATCCACTTTTACTTTCGAGTTTACTGCTCTTGAACGCCTGTAGCAGTATTACCGATCTTAAAACCGATATTTCTGATCGTATTTTTGGCCATGAGGCTTCAGATCCACCAGAAGCGTTGACGGAAATTAAAGCCACTGCTAACGCTAATGTCTTATGGCAAGCCAAAGTAGGGGATGCAGGTGGTTATGCATTTACACCAGTAGTTGAAGCAGGTTATGCGTATGTAGCGTCTGCTAATGGCGATGTGGTGAAGTTTGATGCCATTACTGGTAAGCAATTGTGGCGCGTGAATGCTGGTGAAAATCTTTCTAGCGGGGTAGGTGTCGGTGGCAGCTTAGTCATGGTATGTACACAACGCGGCATGGTTTATGCTTTTGATCTGGCTGGTAAAATGCAGTGGAAGTCTAAGTTAAGTAGCGAAGCGCTAAGTCCACCTAAGTATTTTGATGGGTTGGTCATTGTGCGTACTGGGGATAGCCGTATTTTTGGTATTAATGCCAGTGATGGTAGTCGTAAATGGGTTTATGACCGCACTAGTCCAGCGCTCACCTTGCGAAGTTCTGCAGGTTTAGTGGTTGATGGTGGTGTGGTTTATGCGGGATTTGCCGGTGGTAAGCTAGTAGCTGTCCGCGCCGATAATGGTAAAGGCTTATGGGAAGCCTCCGTAGCACAACCTAAAGGCGTTACTGAGATTGAGCGTATAGCCGACATTACCAGCCTGCCAGTCGTTGATGGTCCATTGGTCTATGCGGTAGCGTATCAGGGTCGAGTGGCTGCAGTAGATAGAAATTCAGGCCGTGTCGTTTGGAATCGAGATATTTCAAGCCTAACTGGCTTAGATGCAGAAGATGCGCGCATTTTTGTTTCGCACGCGATTGGTTCCGTATATGCCTTGGATTATGCAACAGGCAAAACGTATTGGCGCCAAGCAGCACTTAAAAATCGTCAACTCTCAACACCAGTGCCTATGGGTAGCTTGGTTGCAGTTGGCGACGTAGAAGGCTATGTGCACTTTTTAAATCGTGAAGACGGCGCAATCGCGGCTAGAGTGAAAACTAATAGTAGTCAGATTATGCCGAAAATGACGTTGATTAACAGCAACACCCTGCTAGCACAAGCTCGCGATGGTGGCATTTACGCGATTCAAGTCAAATAAAAAAACTCAGGCTTGGCCTGAGTGGTTCAAGAATTACTTAGCTATAGCAGCTTAAGTTCATATTAATGAGTTGAATTTATTTAACTTAAGCACTATTTAGAAGGCTCGTATGTTACCTACCATTGTTCTGGTTGGTCGACCCAATGTCGGCAAATCCACATTATTTAATCGCTTAACCAAAAGTCGTGATGCTTTAGTCGCTGACTTGCCTGGATTAACGCGTGATCGTCACTACGGACGTGGTGTTGGTGCAAGTCAACCTTACTTGGTTGTTGATACTGGTGGTTTTGAGCCAAATACAGATAGTGGTATTTTAAAAGCCATGGCAGTGCAAACACTATTAGCCATTGATGAAGCCGATGTCATTATATTTATCGTGGATGGTCGTCAAGGCGCAACCCCTCAAGATATGGAAGTGGCTAATCGTTTACGCCGTTGTAAATGCCCAGTATTGCTTGCGGTGAATAAAACTGAAGGCATGAATAAAGCGGTAGTGAGTGCAGAGTTTCATGAATTAGGCCTAGGCGATCCTCTCTCTATTTCATCTGCACACGGTGAAGGCGTTAAAGACATTATTGATTTGGCTTTGGAGAGTTTTCAAGAGGTTGAGCCAGAACCAGAAGAAGATTACAGCGCAGATCGTGTGCCTAAGGTCGCTATTGTTGGCCGTCCTAATGTAGGAAAGTCTACACTGGTCAATGCTTTGCTAGGTGAAGATCGAGTGATTGCTTTTGATGAACCTGGCACTACACGTGACTCTATATCAATTGATTTAGAAAAAAATGGTAAGCACTACACATTAATTGATACCGCTGGCGTGAGGAAGCGTGGGCGTGTATTAGAAGCGGTAGAAAAATTCTCGGTCATTAAAACCATACAGTCGATTGAAGAGGCTAATGTGGTAATCTTGGTGGTTGATGCGCAAGAGGGTATCACCGAACAAGATGCGCACGTGGCAGCCTACATCTTAGAGGCTGGTCGCGCACTCGTTGTGGCGATTAATAAGTGGGATGGCCTCAAAGAAGAAGAGCGAGATTGGGTTAAACGTGAAATTGATCGTAAGTTGATGTTCTTGGATTTTGCTGAATTCCACTATATTTCTGCGTTACGTAAGAAGGGTCTACCTGAGTTATTTACGTCAGTGGATGTGGCTTTTAAAGCTGCCTTTGCCAAACTTTCAACGCCACAACTTACCCGTGTGTTAATTGATGCAGTGCAGCAACATCAACCACCAATCAGTCGTGGTATCCGTCCAAAACTTCGTTATGCCCATCAGGGTGGGAGTAATCCACCTATTGTGGTGGTGCATGGTAACCATGTGGATGGTGTCAAAGATGCTTATACACGTTTCTTAGAAAAGACGTTCCGTAGAACCTTTCAGTTATCAGGCACACCGCTCCGTGTTCAATATAAACAAGGCAGCAATCCGTTTGCTGAAGATGATGATAAACGTAAGCCTGGTGAAGGTATTGTCAGTATGCGTCGCCGTAAAACCGCGCATAGAGCTGAATTGAAAGCCAAGAAGATTGTTGAAGACAAAGATAGAAGCGCAAAAAAACGCTAGTGTATAAACGCTAGCGTTGTGATTGTAAGGATGGCGCGCTTAATGCTCGCTATCTTTGTAAAGTCTTAGTACAAACTCTCCCAGAATTTCCACCATACGCGTTCATCAGCAGGGGCATTTTTACCTAAGAACGCACTGTCAGGGTAATTGGTTTTTAATACCCGTAGGGTGTCGGCTTTTAGATCATCTAAGCTCAGTAAGTCATAGGCACTGATCATAATAATCAAAGCTTCTTCTACACTAGGTGATTGTGGGTAAAATTCAATCACATATTTACCGCGATTGACGGCGGCTAAATAAGCTTGGCGTTTCATATAATAGCGCGCTACGTGTAACTCATGCTCTGCCAAGCTGTTTGCTAAATACACCATACGTTGCGAGGCATCTTTTACATATTTACTGTTTGGGTAGCGGCTAACCAACTCTTTAAATGTGGCAAAAGAGTCACGAAGTGAGCGGGGGTCGCGGTCACTGATTTGTTGTTTACTTAGTTTTTCGAGGACACCGCGCTCGTTAAAAACGGCTAAGCCTTTTAAGTAGTAAGCGTAGTCAACGTTAGGGTGATTTGGATGCAGTTTAATAAAACGATCTGCAGCAGCTACACATAATATAGGATCTTGTTTTTTATATTGCGCATAAGCGATTTCAAGTTGCGCCTGCGCTGCGAAGCGACCATTAGGATAGCGTGACTCAAGTTTGCCAAAATAAATAATAGCCTTGTCATATTCTTTATTAAGCATCTTGTCCGCACCTTCAGCATAGATGCGCTCAGCGGTCCAACCTTTAGTATCGTCCAGTTCGGAAGGTGGGCCAAAGATCGCACAACCATTGAGTAACAAAGCAAACATTAAAACTAAGATATACTTCATGCCAAAACCACCTTTAAGAATTAAGCACAATTATAACCGATGACAGACGCTACTCGTATATCTCTTACCATTCCCCATGATTTAGGCGGCTTACGCTTAGATGTTGCTCTACAACGTATGTTGCCAGAGCACTCACGCTCACGATTACAAGCTTGGATTAAAGAGGGGTTGGTAATGCTTGATGCTACGGCTACCACCTCTAAAACCAAGGTTTGGGGTGGAGAGCAGGTGGTGATGCAGGTGCAGGTTAAACCTGAAAGCTATGCCTTTACTGCAGAAAATATTCCTTTAGATATTGTTTACGAAGATGAGCACATTCTGGTGGTGAATAAGCCTGCCGGTATGGTGGTGCATCCTGCCGCAGGCAATTGGAGTGGCACCTTGCTTAATGCTTTATTATTTCATGCACCACATTTAAAAGATGTACCGCGCGCGGGCATCGTGCACCGATTGGATAAAGACACAAGTGGATTGTTGGTCGTGGCCAAAACTTTGGCCGCACAAACTAATCTAGTACGCCAATTGCAAGCACGTACTGTTAAGCGTGAATACCGTGCTATTGTTTGGGGTCAAATTTGGCGCAATGGAGTCATCGATCAGCCAATAGGCCGTGATCCACGCTCACGTACCAAAATGGCCATTAACCGATCTGGTAAGACCGCAGTCACCCGTTATGAGGTGCTTGAGCGTTTTTCAGTGCAAACATATATGCGTTGCAATTTAGAAACTGGGCGTACCCATCAAATTCGTGTTCATATGCAACACATAAAAGCACCTATTGTGGGTGATCCTGTATATGGCTTTCGTGGCATCGTGCCGATACGTGCCATGACCCAAACCCTTCGCGATGCGGTTGATGGATTTAAGCGACAAGCTTTGCATGCTATTAAACTTGGATTGCTACACCCAGAAACCGATGAGTTTGTGGAGTGGCAAATTGAGTTGGCGGATGACATGAAAGCATTGCTTGAAGCCATGCGTCATGAAGACGAGCGATCTGTTGACGAAGAAGAGTTTGAGTTAAGTTTTGGTGGACTCAGAACAGAGCCCTATCTCGCCGACGAAGACGAAGATGATGAGTTTGACGATGATGAATACGCTGACGATGAAGGCGAACTTGAAGATGATGCTGATGTGGAACCAGACGAAGAAACGTAGCAAACATGCTTCAGCTAGACTTTATTCAGCCTAATTGGCCGGCGCCGGCCAATGTTAAATCTCTGCAAACTACACGTGTTGGTGGAATTAGTGTTGGGCCTTATTCCAGTCTAAATTTAGGTGCACATGTTGGTGATGACCGCCTTTTCGTGGATCACAACCGACAATTACTAGCACCTTACTTACCTAGCTCTCCAGTTTGGATTAATCAAGTGCATGGCATAGGGGTGATTAACGCCGCATCAAGCAAAAGTTTGCAAGATGCCGATGCTTCTTATAGTACGCTCGCTAATGTCGTGTGTGCCACCATGACTGCCGACTGTTTACCAGTTTTACTTTGCGATAATAAGGGCACTGTAGTGGCAGCAGTGCACGCAGGTTGGCGCGGCTTGTGTGATGGAGTCATTGAGGCTGCGGTACATCAAATGGCAGTGCCCACCAACGAAGTTTTAGCTTGGTTAGGCCCAGCTATTGGTCCTCAAGCTTTTGAAGTAGGGGGTGATGTGCGCGCGCAGTTTATTGCAGTAGACCCACATGCCAGTCTCGCTTTTAAACCGCATGCCGATAAATGGCTGTGTGATATCTATCTGTTGGCTAAGCAACGATTACAAAAACTTGGGGTAAGCCAAATTTATGGCGCTACCATCAATACAGAATTTTGCACCTACAGCGAAGCTGAGCGTTTCTATTCGTTTAGGCGTGATAACGTCACTGGTCGCATGGCTAGCTTAATCTGGCTAGAATCTGCGTAACTCCAACGAAGTTTTTTCACTCTTTACTTGGAACTCGTCGGTTTAATGTAGGGCTTCTAAACGAGTCTCTAGTGTCTATAATTGTTGTATATCCAGTCGCTTTGTCGGTGGTCTTGATATACGAAACGTGCGATGCTTCTTGTTTAGTCGCTGCTCGTAGTTGAAGTAACTTAATGCAACTTGGAGCATTAGCAGCATATTTACTTGAACATCTAACAGCTTGAGCATCTTCAATCTGTCCGTCCTGAGAAAAAGACCTTGCCATTTCTAGCGTCATACATTCGGTTGCCTCCCATGAAGACCCTGTACTAAATCCAAATAGCACAGCAGAGACCCCGACAGATGTAGAGCCCATACACGGTGCTGTTGGGAGGTTGGCTGGCGCCATAGCTGAAGCTACTGGAATTTTTGGAGCGGCATAGTTAGATGTAACGGTATTATTGCCAGAAGTGTTTCCGCTTGAAGATGCATTTCCACCTGCGGAGGTTGATGAGCCACCCTGTGATGTAGATGCGCCTGTAGTAGACGTAGAAGACCCTCCAGTACCACCTTGCGAGGTTGATGCACCAGTAGTTAAGTCCCCAACAGTTGATGTAGAAGCGCCAGTCGTCGAAGAGGACGTTCCACCCAACCCGCCAGCACCACCTAGTCCGCCATTAGCAGTAGTAGCTCCTGTTGTTAGTGAGGTATTGGGGCTGTCAGTTTGCGTAATAGCGCCAGTCGCACTTATTGTGACATCTGCGAAAGCATAAGCGCTAGCAAATACCAATGCCAATATGCTTGCTAGTGCAAGCGTACTTTTATTCATTGTGGAACCTTATTGTGAACTCTGGGAGAGGCTTGATGTGGCAACGAAGCTTAAATCAAATTAAATTAGATATAATTTTAATTATAATGATTATATTGATAATAATTTATTAAAGATAGTATTAATTTAATATAGTTAAGCCATCTAATATCCAGTTAGATTTATAAGCCCATGTCGGCAGGTATTTTAGAGTCCAAGAAAGTATTGCGACCGTTAGCAACGGTTCGTTTGCAGACACTAAGTAACAATGTGGGCTTTATTTTCTATGGTGTGTTTTAGTATGACGGCGCTTAACTATAAAGCACACTTCGCATACTAAGGGTGCCTAAGTCAAACGACTCGGTCATAAAGTGCAACTGATCGCCGCTATGACGAACAGCGGCGATGTAAAGTAATGGCAGATAGTGCTCATCAGAGGGCACGGCTATTCTTGCGCAGGGACCAGCGCGTTCTATATGCATCAGCGCCTCGTCATCACCATTTTCTAAAGCTGATTTAACGTATTGATCAAAATCACGGGCCCAGTCAGCAGTTATTCCTTGCATATTGAGTTGCGCTAAATTATGCACAATATTGCCGCTACCGATCACCAATACACCGCGTTGACGTAGTTGTGATAATTCCCTAGCCAGTATGAAATGGGTGCGAAAATCTAAATTTAGATCTAAGCTTAACTGAAATACCGGTACATCAGCCTTTGGGAATAGGGATTTTAATATACACCAAGCACCATGATCTAGACCCCAATCGACACTCGTATTTATCGTGCCTGCAGG
>CAIRXI010000049.1 GCA_903882525.1 uncultured Pseudomonadota bacterium
CTGGTACAGATGTCATTACCATCATCGGCGTTGAGCGGTTAACTGGCGCTACACATAACGTGGTCTGTGATCGCATTGAAGCTGGCACCTAGATGGTGGCCGTGGCAATTACAGGTGGCGAAGTAAAGTTGCTTAATGTGCAACCCAAACTGCTTGATGCTGTGATTGAAAAGCTACGCGATGCGGGGGCGAGTGTCAGTTGCGAAACTGATAGCATCACGGTTAAAAGTGATGGCCAATTAAAAGCTGTAAACATTCGTACTGCGCCACATCCTGCATTCCCGACTGATATGCAGGCGCAATTTATGGCGCTCAATACGATCGCTAAAGGTATGTCAAAAGTGACAGAAACCATTTTCGAAAATCGTTTTATGCACGTTCAGGAAATGCAACGCTTAGGCGCTGATATTGATATTGAAGGTAATACCGCCTTAGTTAAAGGCGTGGCGTTTTTAGATGGCGCCACCGTAATGGCTACCGATTTACGTGCATCGGCAAGCTTGGTGTTGGCGGGATTAGTGGCACGAGGCGAAACTGTAATCGAACGTATTTATCACCTAGACCGTGGCTATGAGAATTTGGAGCAGAAGTTAAATGCCTTGGGCGCCAACGTTAAACGAGTAATGTAAGTTTTTAAAGTCGACAAATTATGATCACCATTGCATTATCAAAAGGCCGCATCTTTGAAGAAACTACGCCCTTGCTAGCGGCGGCAGGTATCTACCCACTTGAGGATCCAGAGTCATCACGCAAGCTGATACTGGCTACCAATCGTGATGATGTGCGCTTAATCATAGTCAGAGCTACCGATGTGCCGACTTACGTGCAATATGGCGCAGCTGATTTGGGCATAGCTGGTAAGGATGTTCTTGATGAACACGGCGGCGAGGGTTTATATCAGCCTATCGATTTACAAATCGCTAAATGCAAAATGATGGTTGCCGTACGTGAAGATTTTGATTATTTCGGATCAATTCGAAGCGGTGCGCGCTTAAAAGTTGTGACGAAATATGTGAAAACTGCGCGTGAGCACTTTGCCGCTAAGGGTATGCACGTGGATTTAATTAAGCTTTACGGATCTATGGAGCTAGGCCCGCTGGTTGGTCTAGCCGATGTCATCGTAGATTTAGTAAGCACCGGCAGCACGTTGCGTGCAAATAATCTCAAGGCGGTTGAAGAGGTTGGCGACATAAGTTCGCGCCTAGTAGTCAATCAAGCCTCGCTTAAGTTAAACCGAATTAAACTACAGCCGATTATGGATGCATTTTCGGCAGTTATCGCAAAAAGAAATTCAATTTAAAGTTATAGGCTAACAGTTATGGACATTAGACGTTTTTCTACCACCGACAGTAATTTTGACGAGCAGCTCAAACAATTACTTGCCTTTGAAACTGCTCAGGACGATAGCGTAGATGAAGTGGTCGCTAAAATTCTTAAAGATGTAAAGCATCGCGGTGATGCTGCTGTAATTGAATACACAAATCGTTTTGATAAAACCAGTGCAACCAATCTAGCTGAACTTGAGGTTAGTCAGGCTGAGTTGCAGGCCGCATTAACTTCCTTGCCTAGCGATCAGCGTGAGGCATTGCAGTCAGCCGCTGACCGTGTGCGCATTTACCATGAAAAGCAGTTAATGGCCTCTTGGAGCTATACCGAAGCTGATGGCACCTTGCTTGGTCAACAAGTGACGGCGCTAGATCGTGTCGGATTATATGTACCAGGTGGAAAAGCCGCTTATCCTTCGTCTGTATTAATGAACGCCATTCCTGCCAAAGTGGCTGGGGTGAAGGAGCTAATTATGGTCGTGCCTACGCCTAATGGCGAGCGCAATCAATTGGTATTTGCTGCAGCGGCGATTGCAGGCGTCAATCGTGTATTTTGTATTGGAGGAGCGCAAGCAGTAGGGGCATTAGCTTACGGCACTGAAACCGTGCCGCAGGTTGATAAAATCGTAGGCCCTGGTAATGCTTATGTTGCAGCTGCAAAGAGACGCGTGTTTGGTGTAGTGGGCATCGACATGGTGGCAGGC
>CAIRXI010000050.1 GCA_903882525.1 uncultured Pseudomonadota bacterium
CGCAAGCCTTCAGGAAACTGCTGCATGTAGCGGCTGTACTTGCCTAACAATACTTTACCGGAGATTTTGCTACCAACTTTTATACCATCGGCTGCCATCTCTGGTCGCTTAGCCAACATATCCGCCGTCACTTCAAATTTCTCGTCCATGATTGGTGCAGGACCTTTTTCCTCAGCTAACTGCACGCCAATTTCCCAGCCCACTTCCGCCATGACACGCGTGACTTCATCCGTGAACTTCAATGACGCATCTTCACCGTACTTCATTTTCATCATGGTCAGCGCTGAGCCTAAACCCAAGTAACCCATACCATGGCGACGTTTTCTAGCGATTTCATCACGTTGTTGTTGCAATGGTAGACCATTGATTTCAACCACGTTATCGAGCATACGGGTGAAAATCGCCACAACATCGTGATACTCTTTCCAATCAAAATACGCTTCATCAGTAAATGGCTTTTTCACAAAACGCGTCAAATTGACTGAACCTAACAAGCAAGCACCATAGGGTGGCAATGGTTGCTCACCACATGGGTTGGTAGCGCGTATATTTTCGCAGAACCAGTTATTGTTCATTTCATTCACGCGGTCAATCAATATAAAACCTGGCTCAGCGAAGTCATAAGTTGAGGACATGATGACATCCCACAAACGACGGGCTTTAATCGTTTTATAAACGCGGCAAGCGACTTTACCTGCATCTAAACCTTCATTTTTAGTTAAGTACTTACCTTTAACTGGCCACTCACGCCAAACCACTTGGCTAATATCATTGACATTGAGACCATCAATAATCGCCTCTTTTTCTGTCACAGGAAAAGCCAGCTTCCACTCATCATCCGCTTTTACCGCCTCCATAAACTCTTTGGTGATCAGGCATGACAAATTAAATTGGCGTAAACGGCCATTTTCACGTTTAGCTTTAATAAAGTCAGTGACGTCAGGGTGTGAAATATCAAAAGTCGCCATTTGCGCACCACGACGGCCGCCGGCACTAGACACGGTGAAACACATTTTGTCGTAGATATCCATAAAAGATAACGGACCGCTGGTGTAGGCGCCCGCACCTGCAACAAACGCACCTTTAGGGCGTAAGGTAGAAAACTCATAACCAATACCACAACCGGCTTTTAAGGTTAAGCCCGCTTCATGTACCTTGCCTAGGATGTTATCCATACTATCTTCAACCACACCCGATACCGTGCAGTTGATGGTCGATGTCGCTGGTTTATGCTCTAGAGCGCCTGCGTTTGAAGTAATACGTCCGGCCGGAATTGCACCACGGCGTAAAGCCCATAGAAATTTTTCATGCCATTCAGGGCGCTTTTCTTCAACCTCAACATCCGCCAACGCACGCGCAACACGCGAATAGGTAGCATCAATATCGGCATCAATATTTTCACCTTGCTTAGATTTAAGGCGATATTTTTTATCCCAAATATCTACTGACACGGGCTGCATCGCAATTTCTTTGTCCATAGCTTCTACATTCGTTTTTTGTGTGGTTTCAACAGCTTTAAGCATTTCTTCAAACTCCCTCATTAGTAGACTTAACGCTCAACTTAAGACTGTACTTAAGGTGCACCGAGTTAAGTCTATATTTTGTTTCATTATTTGAAGTTTGCTCTTGCTTAATTCGCCCAACTCAACAACGCGGGAACAATTCACAAACCACAACATATTGTGTTTTTTTAGTAATTTAATCATTTAGTAGTGGTTGGTCAAGGGGTATTTCAAAAATAAAAAAAGAATAATTGATGCTATTTTACTTACAAATTTAGTGCACCAAGCTGGCATTGGCTTGCATCATATTGGCCAATAAAAATGAGCATTACCCCCTCAAAAATATTTGTGCGAAAATAGCATCATGACGCGAAATGTTTACACATGCTTACTTTATTTATTGTTGCCC
>CAIRXI010000051.1 GCA_903882525.1 uncultured Pseudomonadota bacterium
CATTAACCACAATACCTCGATTACAATAAATGCCAGCAGACTCTGCTAGCGCAAAGTTTGGGCGAATACCTACCGCCATCACAACTAAATCAGCAGGGATTTCTAAGCCATCACTGAAGCGTGCTGCTTTAACTCGACCCTTGTCATCGCTGTGAAGTTGCTCAGTATTTTTGTTGAGCAAGAATTTAAGGCCTTTGGCTTCTAGGCTTTTTTGGAGCATTCTGCCTGCGGTTTGATCTAGTTGCTTTTCAAGTAACCACTCATTTTTATGGACGACTGTCACATCCATTCCCTGGATTCTTAAGCCATTCGCAGCCTCTAAACCGAGTAAGCCACCACCAATAACTACGGCATGTTTATGCACTTTTGCTGCATCAATCATCTCGTTGGTGTCTTTAATATCACGATAACCAATGACGCCAGCAAGCTCTTTACCTGGTATTGGTGGCATAAAAGGCTTAGAGCCAGTTGCAATCAACAGCCTGTCGTACTCGGCGCTAGCACCATCTTCTGCATAAACAATTCTATTTTTACGGTCTATTTTATTAATCCGAGCATTGGTATAAAGCTGGATATTTTTCTCCGCATACCATTCACGTGTATTTAAAATAATGTCATCTATTGTTTGCTCATTTGCCAGTACTGGGGAGAGCATAATACGGTTGTAATTTGGGTAAGGCTCATCACCAAAAACGGTAATGTCATAAATGTCAGGGGCTATTTTTAATAACTCTTCGACAGTTCTCATCCCTGCCATACCATTCCCGACTACTACTAATTTCATTTTTTGCATGTGCTTCTCCTCAAACTAGGCGGCTATATTTAGTGCAGCCAATAATCTTTCACCGTTAGCCAAACGAACAACCTCACCTATAACAATAATCGCTGGGCTACCTAAATTTTCTTTCCTTACGGCCATAGGCAACATGCTTAATGGTGCCTTTACATGGCGCTCTGTTTTTAATGTTCCATGCTGAATAGCTATAGTTGACATTTCATGACTCATACCTGCATCTAATAAACTTTTAACAATTTCAGGCAGGTGTTTAATGCCCATGTAAATTACTAAGGTGGTCTGACTATCAACCAACGCGCTCCAATTTGGCTGTTCACCATCTTGCGTATGGCCAGTTACAAAAGTGACGCCATGGGTAAGGGCTCTGTGCGTTACTGGGATACCTAAACTTGCTGGTACAGCTATACCGCTAGTGACACCAGAAATTACTTCGTAATGAATTCCGGCAGTTTGTAATGCAAGCATTTCCTCTCCACCACGACCAAAGAGAAAAGGATCTCCACCTTTTAAACGAACAACCTTCAGCCCTTTCTCAGCCATTGAAACCAACATTCGATTGATAAAATCCTGTGGTGTTGATTTACACCCACCTCTTTTGCCTACATAAACAATTCTTGCTTGAGGGCAATGATTTAATATCTCAGGATTTACAAGATCATCAACCAAAACGACATCGGCTATTTTCAAAGCGTTTACTGCTTTTAACGTAATTAGATCTGGATCGCCAGGTCCAGCGCCTACAAGAAATACTGAACCTGTCATGTCTGTCTCCAACTACTTATTAAAGTGCATACATGGCTGTTAACCAGAACTTATTGGTATCTCTGAAACGACTAGCCGTAGCAAGATACTGGTCACCTTCAGAGAATTTACCGTATTCAATTTTTGTACTGATGTTTTTACTGTAGTTATAAGTCACTGCGGCATCTACTTCAGTGCCGTATTTGTTGCCCATGCCGCCACCAACTTTATTGAAGTCAGCATCAGAGTTGAATAGGTGGTATTCCCCACTAAAAACAAAATTACTATATTTGTATGCAGCGGTGACAAATGAGTCTCTGAGACCTTCCTTCGGTGTTGTTAGGAACTTATCAACCCAGCCTTGGAATAGATGGTTAGTGCCAAATGGTGTTTGAAAAGCATAAGTACCATTATTGCTACCTAACAACTCCTGATCTGCTCTAATAGAGAAATTATTTACCCCTATACCGCCGCCAACTTTATAGTAGTTGGCATCAATGCGGCTATCACCGCCTTGGTAGTTACCTTGATGCGCAAATTCTGCGGTATAAAGTACTCTTAAATCGGGGTCAATTGGATGAGCGCCATCCAACCGTAGTCCAATGATTTGATTAGATTGATTTGCAGTGGCATTAGCTAACCAAGCAGTTCCAAAACCCAAGTCACTAAAGCTTGAAAAGTATCCATAGCCAACCAAAGATTCTGTTGGAGTTAGTTTGTATTTAACGTGCGCTATATCTAGCGCACCGTTGGTACGTAACTCAGTGTTAACCTGTTGGACTGCTTCTAAATGAGATAAATAAACTTCAGTATCTGGAATGAATTTATTTGATATAGAAATACCATCAAATACTTGCATTACCTGCCTGAAACCAATATCCCCAATAAAACGTACATTGTCTAAATTAATCTGTTGGCGACCTAAGCGTACATTTGTGTTTTGAATACCACTCCAGTCGACATACAGTTGATTGATGCCTGTGTAATCTGGGTCAACTACTTTTGCGTATGCTAATTTATTCGGTTGATTAGAGCCGGATGTAAAAGCACCAGAGGTTGGGGTGCTATCGTTAAAGTCGCCATCTAATTTACTCACATTGATTAGTTGGAGCGTGAAACTAAAGTTATTGAAAACTGCTGTTTTCCAGCCAATTAAACTGCGCAATGTTAAGGCGTTAGCATCCTCAAGTGGTCTAGTAGGACTTAATACTGGAGCATTACCTTGTTGGTTCACATTCTCATAACGCAAACGGAAGCTGGTCATGGGCTTGCCCATTGAAATTGCATCCATAATTGTTGAGGGCGCATGATCCAATTTGACCACATCTTCCGCAAGTGCGGATTTAGCCATCATGCAAACAGTAAGTGCGGAGCCGGCTAGGGTTAAACTAAGTTTAAATTTTGAATCTACTTTTCTTGCTTGTAACATGTAAACCTTAAATAAAAAGTAGATTTATGTTTATAAGCAATTTATATGCCAGTTTAGGAATTAGATTTATGGCATTGATAATAATGAATTTTTTGAACTGAAGTAGTTGGCTGTGTATTGCTGTACGAATTATTTATGCACATTAGCAGTGCGTTAGCACCTTATTACCTAAGGGAAGGGAACCATAGCTATATTTATATATTCAGCATCTATTTGTATATTTCAACTTCTAATGAATGACCGCTCAGGGTCGGAAGCACCAAAACCTCATGTCTGCTTTAGAGAAGTCTAATAAGGTATGGGAGCCCTTTGGGGCGGACGGTTGGATGGGTGGGGTATAAACAAAGCTTAGAGG
>CAIRXI010000052.1 GCA_903882525.1 uncultured Pseudomonadota bacterium
CAGGAGCTACTTCAGCAGCAGGAGCCGCTTCAACAGCAGGAGCTGCTTCTTCAGCTTTTTTGCCACCAAGCAAAGTGAACAGTAAAACCAAAACAGCTGCAGCGATTAACCATGGTAGGTATTTTTTAACACCACCAGCACTCGCTGAACCGCCATGTGCAATTGCTGTAATTTCAGCAGCTGCAGCAGCAGGGTCTGTTGCGCCATAAATTGCAGCACCCGCTACAATGATAGTCGCACCAGCATCTTTAACTTGTTGTGTAGTTGACGCTTTAACACCGCCGGCTACAGAGATCTCAACGCCTAAACCTAAACCAGCAACCATCGCTAAGTCATTAAATGGTGTTTGGCCAGCAGCTTGTTGATCTAAACCAGTGTGCACGCCAATGATGTGCGCGCCTAATTTAGCCACTTCAAGAGTACGTGTTTTCTTATCCGCTACGTTAATCAAGTCAACTTGCGCTTTTTTACCATATTTATTAGCAACATCAATTACACCTTTGATTGTGCCAATATCTGCTGTACCTAGAACTGTACAAATGTCTGCACCAGCCTTATAGAATGGCTCAGCTTCGTAGAAGCCTGCATCCATAGTTTTCAAATCAACTAAGATTTTGTTGTTTGGAAATTTAGCACGTAAAACTTCTAGTAATTTAATACCGTTATGCTTAATGCAAGGTGTACCGATTTCTAAAATATCTACATGTGGAGCAACTTTAGCTGCCAATGCAACTGTTCCGTCAAAATCTAGTGAATCTAAAGCCATTTGTGTTTGTGCCATGATACATCCTCCAACTTAAAGTAAATTAAATGCCATTTACTAAGATTAAAAATATGATTAAAAGTAATTATTATTTCGTGCACAAAACGCACATTGCGCCATGATAACCGGAGTTAGTACCTAAGTTCAAATTTTTTATCGTTATTTGTATGTTTTTTCATTTGATACTGTAGAAATATCCATTGTATTTTTAAGGCATTAGCCTTCATACCAAAGCTATATAATGCTCTTACTTCGTTTAGCTCAGTATCTCTGCTAATGCTTTCATCAGCAATAATGACTGCGCATCAGTGCCAACCGTAATGCGTAAATAAGGCGACACGCGACTAGGCGCTTTAAAATGTCGCACAATAATATTTCTTGCCCGCAGCGCTTCAGTAATCGCAGCACCTTCTTTAGTTGAATGCTTAGCAAAGATAAAATTGGCCCCTGATGGCAACACTTCAAAACCTAGTGACTCTAGATCCGCAATAAGTTTTGTGCGCGTTGCTATCACCATTTCGCATGTCTTATTAAAGTAGGCGTCATCTTGCATGGCTGCAATAGCACCAGCTGAGGCTAAACGATCTATCGGGTATGAATTGAAGCTATCTTTTACACGCGTGAGCGCTTCAATTAAATCTTGAGATCCCAAAGCGTAGCCTACACGTAGGCCAGCCAATGAGCGCGCTTTAGATAGTGTGTGTGTGACTAATAAGTTAGGGTAGGTGTTAATTAAGCTGACAGCTGATTGCGTACCAAAATCAACATAGGCTTCATCAATCACAACTACTGACTGCGTATTATTTTTTAATAGTTGTTCAATTTTTTGCAAAGGCAACGGAATGCCAGTAGGTGCATTAGGATTGGGAAATATAATGCCCCCATTAGGGTGATCATAATCGGCAATATTGATGGTGAAGTCGCTAGCAAGATCAATGGTTTTATAGTCTATTGCATACAAACGGCAATACACAGGGTAGAAACTGTAGCTAATATCAGGAAACAGTAAGGGCAGATCATGCTTTAACAACGCCTGAAATACATGGGCTAACACTTCATCAGAACCATTACCAACAAATACTTGACTCGATTTTAGTTGATGCGTATGAGCAATAGCTGCTTTTAATGCTTCTGAATTAGGGTCCGGATATAAACGTAGCGTGTCAGCCACTTCCTGCTTAAGCGCATCAATGACTTTAGGACTCGGTCCATAAGGATTCTCATTGGTATTAAGCTTAACTAAATTATCCAACTTAGGCTGCTCACCAGGAACATATGGCGTCAGCTTGTGGACAATATCACTCCAATATTGACTCATCTTTAGGCGTTATTTTTTAAGCGGTATTCAGCGCTACGCGCATGAGCTTGCAACCCTTCACCATACGCCAGTGTTGCTGCAACTTTGCCTAATACCTGCGCGCCGCTTGATGAAACCATAATTAAACTTGAACGCTTTTGAAAGTCATAGACACCCAGAGGTGAAGAGAATCTGGCTGTGCGCGAAGTTGGCAATACATGGTTCGGCCCAGCACAGTAATCGCCTAAAGCTTCACAGGTATCACGACCCATAAATATGGCTCCTGCGTGTTTAATTTTTTGACTAAACGCTAACGGATCATCAATTGACAGCTCTAAATGCTCAGGTGCAATGTAATTACTGATTGTGGCGGCTTCATCTAGATCACGCACATGAATCAAGGCACCTCGGTCAGTTAATGACTTAGTAATAATATCTTTGCGCGGCATTCCTGCCACCAGCCTTTCAATACTATCACTCACTCTATTTAAGAAATCTGCATCTGGGCTCAATAAAATAGCTTGTGCTAATTCATCATGCTCAGCTTGACTAAATAGATCCATCGCCACCCAGTCTGGGTTAGTCTTGCCATCGCAGATAACTAAAATTTCTGAAGGGCCTGCCACCATGTCGATGCCCACTACACCAAACACGCGTCTCTTTGCAGCTGCAACATAAG
>CAIRXI010000053.1 GCA_903882525.1 uncultured Pseudomonadota bacterium
GTGATAGCAGCACAAGTACTGGCTAATTCCAGCAATGCTATTTGATTATCAAAAGCTGCGCATATGTGCACATCGGCGATTTTACCAGCAGGACTATTGGCATCAGGATCCAACACCGTCACCTTATAACCCATTTCATGGGCAGCAATCACAAAAAATCTGCCGAGCTGACCACCACCGAGCATGCCTAACATGGCTGGTGGCAAAATAACAGATTGTTGAACGATGTTTGGGTCTAGGGGTGAATGGCTCATATATGAACTACTATTGTGATTAATTGAATGATGAACTTAGAACTATTGAGGCAAATCACCCAATACCATTAACTGCACTTTATCTGCTTGATTAGCTCTAAATTGGGCTAATTTTTGCGCTAACCCTGCGTCTTGATTAGCCAATATGGAAGCGGCAAACAACCCCGCATTTGCCGCACCCGCCTCACCAATCGCAAAGGTCGCTACGGGAATACCTTTGGGCATTTGTACGATAGATAGCAAAGAGTCCTGACCTTGCAAATGTTTTGAAGGAACGGGCACACCCAAAACTGGCAACGTGGTTTTAGCAGCGACCATGCCCGGTAAATGCGCAGCACCTCCAGCACCAGCAATAATCACTTGGTAACCTTTGCTTGCAGCCGACTCAGCAAAACTAAACATTAAGTCTGGCGTACGGTGCGCTGAAACCACTTGCGCGCTATAGGCAATATCAAAGTCGGCAAGCATTTGTGCTGCTGCTTTCATAATTGGCCAGTCGCTATCAGACCCCATAATAATGGCTACTAATGGTTGTTTTTGCATCAACATTCCTTGTATTTTTCTTTAAAAGTAAAAACTACAATAAAACTAAATTATCTCTATGTATCAGCTCTGAAGCTTCTACATAACCTAAGATTCTTTCAATCTCCGTGCTGGGTTTACGCATAATACGCAATGCCTCGGCCGCAGAGTAATTGACTAGACCACGTGCAATTTCCACACCAGCAGCATCACAACAAGACACTACTTCACCACGCTCAAATGCACCATCTATAGCGGTAACCCCAATAGGCAATAAACTTTTACCGTCTTCTTTAATAACCTTTACAGCGCCCGCATCCAACGTCAAACGGCCACGCAACTGCAAATGATCAGCCAACCACTGCTTGCGCGCTGTTGTTTTCATTTCCGTGGTTTTTAAATGGGTGCCAATCACCTCGCCTGAAGCCAAGCGGATGAGGACATCAGCTTCACGGCCTGAAGCAATCACCGTGTGCGCACCGCTACGCGCAGCGCGTTTAGCCGCGAGTATCTTGGTCAACATACCTCCGGTACCTACATCGCTACCAGCACCACCCGCCATTTGCTCTAACGCAACATCACCAGCAATAGCGTGCTGTATAAATTTCGCATGAACATCTTTGCGTGGATCTGCAGAATATAAACCTTGCTGGTCAGTTAAGATTACCAAAGCATCGGCTTCGATTAAGTTAGCCACTAACGAAGCCAATGTGTCATTATCGCCAAAACGAATTTCGTCGGTGACGACTGTGTCATTTTCATTAATGATAGGAATTACGTTTAATTCCAACAAGGTGCGCAAGGTGCTGCGTGCGTTGAGATAACGCTTTCTATCCGCCAAATCATCATGTGTGAGCAGCACTTGTGCCGTGTGCAGTTGATGCTGACTAAAGCAACTTTCATACATTTGCACCAACCCCATCTGCCCCACCGCCGCCGCGGCCTGCAATTCATTCACCGCAGTCGGACGCCTTTTCCATCCAAGCCTTTGCATGCCCTCGGCAACAGCACCGCTGGAAACCAAAACAACTTGCTTGCCTTGTTGAGCTAAAGCTGCAATTTGGCCGGCCCATGCTGCGATGGCAACTTGATCTAAACCATTACCATTATTGGTGACTAGGCTTGATCCCACCTTAACCACAATTACCTTTGCTTCAAGCAACAGTGATTTAAATTGTTCAGGGTTAGTTGTCATCATCTTTAATTGCTGAGTCTTGAAGTTCAACACTGTTGTTTTTTAAAGGCTTATCGCTAGCGCTTTCATTAATCAAGCCACTATCCTTTAAAAAATTTTCCATCAACTGTTTATTTTCATCAATATGCTGCATGATAGCGTAAGTAAGCTCTTTACAGCCTATCCCACTAATCGCTGAAATCGCGAATACACGACCTTTCCAGCCATAATCTTTAACAAACTGTTTTACCACCTGCTCTGAATCTGCCAGCATGTCGATCTTATTAAGTACTAACCAGCGTGGTTTTTCATAGAGTGCTTCATCATACTTTCTAAGCTCCTCCACGATTGCCTTCGCTTCATGCACGGGATCAACCGATTCATCAAATGGCGCAATATCTACCAAATGCAACAAAAGTGAAGTTCGCTGAAGATGGCGTAAGAACTGATGACCAAGCCCAGCCCCTTCTGCTGCGCCTTCAATAATGCCAGGAATATCAGCGATCACAAAGCTGCGCTCAGTATCAACACGCACTACACCCAAGTTTGGGTGCAGCGTGGTAAATGGATAGTCAGCTACTTTTGGTTTTGCTGCAGAAACTGAACGGATAAATGTAGATTTTCCAGCATTCGGCATACCTAGCAAGCCAACATCGGCCAACACTTTAAGTTCCAAATAAAGCTCAAACTCCTCACCTGGGTCGCCCTTGGTACATTGGCGTGGCGCACGATTTAAGCTTGATTTAAAATGCACATTACCCAAGCCACCCTTGCCACCTGCAGCCATTTGCGCACTTTGACCATGCTCACTCAGGTCAACCAACATCTGCTCTGTGGCTTTATCTGATATTACCGTTCCGACGGGCACGCGTAAAATCATGTCATCACCCTTGGCACCATAGCATTCTGCACTGCGGCCATTCTCGCCACGCTGCGCTCTGAATGTACGCGTATAGCGATAGTCTACTAGCGTATTGATATTACGATCAGCAATGATGGTAATAGAACCGCCACGACCGCCGTCACCGCCACTAGGGCCACCCATAGGCTCATACTTTTCGCGACGAAACGTAGCAACACCGTTGCCACCATCGCCCGCATAAACCTTAATCGTTGCTTCGTCTATAAATTTCATATTCAGAGTTTACCAAATAAAAAAGCCCCATCAAACGATGAGGCTTTAATAAAGTCAAATTAACTTAAGCTGCAACAATAATGCTTACTGTATGACGCTTTAAAGCACCTTTAATAGCAAAAAATACTTTGCCGTCTGCTTTAGCATACAGCGTATGGTCTTTACCCATACCTACATTTTCACCAGCGTGCATTTTTGTACCGCGCTGACGCACGATAATGCTACCTGCTGTAACTACTGTTTCGCCAAAAGCTTTAACACCTAATCGTTGTGCGTGTGAATCGCGCCCGTTACGTGAACTACCACCTGCTTTTTTGTGTGCCATTTTCTCTAATCCTTAAACTTGATTAACTACTATTAGCTTTTCAACTATTTAGCAGCGATTGTTTCAATTTTAATTTCAGTAAAACTTTGGCGATGGCCTTGTGTTTTACGATAATGTTTACGACGACGGAATTTAAAAATCATTACCTTATCGCCACGACCATGTGAAAGTACAGTTGCTTTAACAGTTGCACCTTTAATAATAGGTGAGCCGATTGTTGTTTTTGTACCGTCAGAAACCATTAGAATTTGATCAAGCGTAACAGTACCGCCAACTTCAACCTCTAATTTTTCAACTTTTAATCTTTCGCCAGGAATAACGCGATATTGTTTGCCACCAGTTTTGATTACTGCATACATGATTATGCCTTTAACTCATACTTCAGAAGAATCGCGCATTATACGCATATTGTTGTGCAAAGCAAACCATAATCTCGGCTTACCTCCAAAAATTCATGGCGCACTGTTTAAGCCGCAATTATCGCACCTTTTCCCACCCCATATTCATCTAGATTCAAGTAGTGAAAGTCGGTTGTGTTAAAATAAATGCTACTTTTTTAGGTTTATTATCGTGACGCAAAGCACTACGCCATTAGACAGCATCCAATCCATTATCGTCAACGATATTCAGGCAGTAAATGTCGTTATAGAAGAGTCGCTTCACTCCGAAGTTGCTTTAGTAAATCAAGTGGCGCATTACATTATTAATAGTGGGGGCAAACGTTTGCGCCCTATCTTAGTATTACTTGCCGCGGGTCTGTTTGGCAAAGTCACCCCTCAGCACCATCAGCTCGCTGCAGTCGTTGAGTTAATCCATACGGCTACCTTGTTGCATGATGATGTGGTGGACGAATCTGAAAAGCGTCGTGGTCAAAATACTGCTAATGCACTATTTGGTAATGCCGCCAGCGTATTGGTTGGTGACTTTGTTTACTCTCGCGCCTTTCAGATGATGGTTGCAGTACAAAATATGCGGGTAATGGAAGTGCTAAGTAACGCCACCAATGTGATTGCCGAAGGCGAAGTCTTGCAACTGTTAAATGTGCATAACGCTGACATCACCGATGCCGACTATCTGCAAGTGATTCATTACAAAACCGCCAAACTATTTGAGGCGGCAACCCGCCTAGGGGCTATCATTAGCAAGGCTAGTCCTGAAGATGAAGTGGCATTAAGCCTGTACGGCATGCATATTGGTACGGCATTTCAACTCATTGATGATGTGTTAGATTTAAGCGGTAACGCTCTAGCTATCGGTAAAAATCTGGGGGACGATTTAAGCGAAGGCAAGCCTACTCTGCCACTTCTTTACGCGATGCGTAACGGCAACGCTGAAGAATCTACAACAATTAAGCACGCAATTGAACATGGTGGGTTGGAAGATTTGGCTAGCGTACTTAATGCGGTTGAACGCACTGGGGCGCTAGATCATGTTCGCGGCATTGCTGCAAGTGAATGCGCCTTAGCTAGCGCTGCCATTGCCCACTTTAGCGATTCAGCTTATAAGTCTGCACTACTTGCCTTGGCTGAATTTTCAGTTAACCGTACTTATTAAATATAAAAAATTAAAACGCAACTTAATTACAATAGCAATCGGCCTGCAGTTACTTGAGTTGCGTAGGCCGCTATGCTTAATTTAGCATAATCTTCTCACCGCTGTCGGCATGGTAATAAGTTAGGTGCGCACAATCACTGGTGCCTGCGGTAAGCGAACCGTCAAATAAAGACTGACCTTCAACGTCAACTATTGCGTAACCATTATGGTACAAGGTAACTTCAGCAAGCTTTGGAGCTTGCTTAGAGCCTTGTCGCATCGCAAAACTGACGCAGTTCTCTTCTTCTGCTTCGGCATAAACCTCCCACTCACGACCACCTGCTAACTGAGACAACCATTGCGGCAGGTCAACCTCAACTCGGCAGATAATTGGCTCATCCCATTGTGGATGGCTAATTTCTATAGTATTTTTTGAACTCGTCACGGGCGTCATATTACCTCCTTGTTGCACATTGCTTCATTATATTATTGATCTTCAATAGTTACCGCTATGTTTGTGCTGTACATGCACTATTTCAAGAGCCTTAATATAAAAATAGTAAAAAATTGCCTCCAAAACTCACTGCCCCTTACCCAACTAGCAGTTGCTACAAGCAATTATCGGTGCGATGATGCGTTTAATTGATAGCGGGCTTATTCCCAGCCCACAATACAAGGATGTTTATGATAGATAGCCTGATTAAAATCTCAACATTGCTTCAGGAAAATAATACCGTATTTGTTAGTCTATCAGTCGTGTTGGGTCTAGTGATCGGCAGTTTCTTAAATGTAGTAACTTACCGTCTACCGAAAATGATGCAACGCGAATGGCAAAACAACTGCCTAGAACTACAGGGGCAGCCCATCAGTGATATTAAGCAATACAGCCTCGTAAGACCCAGATCAGCTTGCCCACACTGCGGGCATATGATTTCTGCTTTAGAGAACATACCGGTCATTAGCTATGTAATATTAAAGGGTCAATGCCGCATCTGCAAAGCGCCTATAAACCCCCGATACCTTTTGGTTGAGGCACTCACTGGAATACTTTTTGGCTTCATTAGCTGGAAGTTTGGCTACAGCAATAATGCATTATTTGCAGCTATATTTACTTCCGCACTTATTGCACTTACATTTATTGATTTTGACACTCAACTATTACCTGATGACATTACCTTACCATTGCTATGGTTAGGTTTAGTGTTTAATCTAAACACTGGGTTTACTGATATTAAATCAGCAGTCGTGGGCGCAATGGCGGGCTATTTAGCGCTATGGTGTATTTACTGGCTATTTAAATTTGTAACCGGCAAAGAAGGTATGGGCTATGGGGATTTCAAGTTACTGGCCGCTATCGGCGCATGGTTTGGCTGGCAATTATTGCCAGCTGTTATTTTGCTGTCTTCATTATTAGGTGCAGCCGTTGGCGTAGGCTTAATTTTTCTAATGAAGCGCGGCCGTGAAACTCCCATGCCATTTGGACCATTTCTAGCAATCGGTGGCATTGCCGCACTATTTTTCGGCACGCAAATCGCTCACTCTTACTGAGCTTAAGTGCGAACAATTATAATGACTTTAATACATACTCCAGTGTTTGCACTAACCGGCGGCATAGGATCCGGCAAAAGTGAAGCGGCCAAACAATTTGCCAAGCTTGGCGTTCCTGTAGTTGATACAGATGAAATTTCACGCGCCTTAACCGCTGATAACAGCCCCTTACTGCCTGAAATTCTCCGTACCTTTGGTGCGGAATTTTTCACAACCGAAGGCAAACTAGACCGCACCAAGCTCCGCAACCACATCTTTGGGTGTAAAGAAGAGCGCTTAAGACTTGAAGCACTGATGCACCCATTGATATACGATTTGGCTTTACAGCAACTCCATACAAATGCAGATCAATTAAACCCGCCTTATCAAATTTTAGTACTGCCTTTACTATTCGAAAATGACCGCTACCAGTCGCTTATTAATCAAAGTATAGCCATTGATTGTGATGAACATTTACAGGTGGAGCGAGCCATGGAGCGCAGTCAACTAAGCGCACCTGATGTAAGAGCCATGATGGCGGCACAACTACCAAGAATCAATAGAATAAGTCGCGCTGATGTCGTCATTGTCAACAACGGCACTCTGGCAGATTTGGAAGAAAAAATTACTGAAATACATAAAAAGTTCATTAAAACTTGCATAGTTAGCAAATAAATTTAATAATTGTTCTCAAGTATAAATCTGCTACTAAAATAGTACTTCTTGGTTAACTATGTAATGAATAATGCCTAGCTACGATTACCCCTTTAACGAGCGCATACGCACATTACTACGCGTGGAGGATTTGTTCGCCAAAGTTTTGTACAACGTAGAAGCAGGTAATGAATATCAGCACCACTGTGCCCTGCTAACGTTATTGCAAATCTTAGATGTCATTGATAGAGCCGAACTCAAACTTGACCTATTACAAGAACTTGATCGGCAAAGAACGGCAATGACCGCTCTTCGCGGCAATCCAGACATTTCAGCAAAAACCCTAGAAACCATTCTGGCCGACATTGACATGGCTTCTGATGCCTTGCGTGCTGAAACCACTAAATTGGGTCAAACCCTGCGATCCAATGAATGGCTAATGAGCATTAAACAGCGGGCAGGAATTCCGGGGGGCGTATGTGAGTTTGATTTGCCCTCTTATCATTACTGGCTAGGTCTTGGCGAAACTCGACGCAGACAGGATTTTGATTCATGGCTGAAGCCCTTATTGCCGATGCACAAAGCGATCGGCATTATCTTACATATCTTGCGAGGCAGTGGCGCTACCACGCACTTAATCGCGAGTAATGGTTCTTATCAACAAATGCTAGGTGGTGCCAAACCAGCGCAGATGTTGCGTGTTGTCTTAGCAGACAACATCACCTGTTTTCCGGAGGTAAGCGCCAATAAATATGCTATTAACATACGCTTTAGTACCCTTGAAAGTGCGCAAAAACCACAAAAATACGAAATGGATGTTAAATTTAGTTTAACTTTATGCAACCTATAGCTTTACATTACAGTTTAGCAATACCCTAGTGAATTACGTTTAAGACCCCCGGATATGACCCCCATTAAAAAGCGTTTAGTTGCCTGCCCTAATTGTGGCAATTTATCAGAGTTTTCACCAACCAATGCCTTTAGACCTTTTTGTAGCGAACGTTGCAAACTGATTGATTTAGGACTATGGGCAAGCGAGCAGTATGCTATTCCTGAAGCAATTAAGATGGATGAAATGTACGACGAATTTTCAGACGAAAGCTTTAAACCATAAACTCATTCGCATTTACATAACATTCCCGTTTAGCCCTTACACCTAGGAATTAACATGGCCAATTTACTTCAAAATTCTCGCTTCAGCTTTATCATACTGACCACTATTGCTTCAGCTTACTTTTCTAATGCTTATGCGTTGGATTCAGACAACAGCACTATTCAGAATGCCATCAGCATAAAAGACGCATGGGTACGTCCAAGTCACCCAGGTCAGGATGTAGGTGCCGCTTACATGACGTTAACCAGCACGCAAGATGTCACCCTTGTTCGTGTTGAAAGTGATGTGAGCAATAGTATAGAAATTCACAGCATGACGATGCAAAATGGCGTGATGAAAATGCGCATGCTTGATAACCTGCCATTAATTGCGGGGAAACCTTATAAGCTAGAACCTGGCGGTTTTCATTTCATGTTATTTGATTTGAAAAAGGCACTCACAGTAGGTGAATCAGTCAATTTTGTGCTTTATTTCAAAGCCAAGAACAAGACTGAATTCAAGCAAAATATTAAAGTCCTAGTGCGCGCTGAAACAGAGCACTAACAGTAACCTATCATTGTAATAGTTCAGCCTAGACCCAAATTGAACGCTGCATAGCCACACCATGCGCTCCATGGATTCTGGCTTGATGTAAATTTGAAGTGTGCATGCCTCCAAGCGCATATACCGGCAAAGCATAGCCTTCAATGAGATCAGTAAATGCCTCCCATCCTAAGGGCATGACATCGTCATGACTGCGCGTTGCCATCACTGGTGACAGCATCACATAATCTAAACCCAGCTTAGCGGCATGTTCCAACTGTGGGGCACCATGACACGAAGCGCCACATAACATGTTGGCGGGCCTCTGTTGTAACTGCATCAAATCTTCACCAGTAAAATGCACGCCACTCGCGTTAAGTTGAGATGCTAAATTTAAATTAGCTTTAACACAGTGTGAGTTCAAGAAAACTTTAGTATGGTAAGGAAGCGCCAACGCAATCACACGCTGTGCAAATTTTTGATAAGCCTCAACTGACAGTTGTTTTTCGCGAACTTGTATCATCATTAAACCGTTTTGTAAGGCATGCGCTAAGTATTCAAAAAACAGCGCTTCTCCCAGCTCACTTAAATTAGTAATGGCATAAAGAGGTGCTAATCCCAACCCGCCAAAAATAGGTGCATTTGCTGGTAAAACAGGATGAACGCTTATTTTTTTTGGATTTTGCCAACTTAAGACTTGCTGCTCCAAACCCTTCGGCTCTCCCTGCCAATCCACCACTACAAAAAAATGTAGCTTAACGGTTTTAGCTGGAGATTCTAAGTTGCCACTAGCGTCATATTTTGCAGGGTAGTCAAAAGTTCGAGTTAGCCACGGATAGCAAACAGTGACCGTGATTCCTAACTCCTCCTGCAACTCCCTTTTCAGCGCTAACTCAGGTGTTTCATTTACCTCAACTTTACCTCCGGGAAACTCCCAGTATCCAGCCCATGGCTTCCCAGCTGGGCGTTCCGCTAATAGCACCAAGCCATTTTTATCCTGAATGACGCCGACTGCAGCATCAACAACAACATTAGAAGTGTTCACTGAGCTAGAGCCTACGAAAGCAATCATGATGAAAAAACTGCTTATGCAGATTTAGATTAAGAGCGATAGTCCGCATTGATTCTGACGTAGTCATATGAAAAATCGCAGGTCCAAACTGTGCAACTCGCATTACCGCGCGCTAGGTCTACGCGAACTAGAATTTCTGGTTGCTGCATCACGGCAACGCCCTGCGCCTCTTCATAGGCTAGGGCACGGCCACCTTTTTCGGCCACCAATACATCGCCTAAATACAGCTTCAGCGCATTGATGTCAAAC
>CAIRXI010000054.1 GCA_903882525.1 uncultured Pseudomonadota bacterium
CAGTTGGTGATTATTGATGTGCAGTCTAAGTTAGCCTCAACGATGGTGCCAGAGGCAATGCAGTCCATGATTAAGAACTTCACCATGTTAGTCTCAGCCGCCAAGTTGCTTGAAGTTCCTGTACTGGTCACTGAGCAATATGCCAAAGGCTTGGGCCATAGTGTCCCTGAGTTACTTGCCGTATTACCTAAGGTGCAGGCGGTAGATAAGCTTAATTTTTCTTGTATGGGCGAAGTGAAGTTTAGTCGTCAATTAACGCGTGACCGTTCACAAATGGTGCTAGCAGGCATGGAAGCGCATATCTGCGTATTGCAAACCGCACTGGATATGCTGGCGGTAGGTAAGCAGGTATTAGTTGCAGAAGATGCCATTATTTCTCGTAACCCAACACATAAAGAGAATGCGATTGCCAGGATGCGTGAGGCAGGTTGCATAATCAGCAATACCGAGTCGATTATGTTTGAGTGGTTGAGTAAAGCCGAAGGTGATGCATTTAAAGCAATCAGCCAACTTATTCGCTAGCGGTCTGTTTAGACGAACACTTAAGCTTTAATGTAAGCAGCAATCAGTATCATCGTACGCAGCGTAGCCCCACGGCTATGCTCACTAAAGCGCAGTGCTGCTGCTGACATCTGTTGTTGTAATCCATGGTCAGCAAACAGCGTTTTTAGGGCATGTGCTAAATCCTCTCCATCTTGGACGCGCCGCGCTGCACCAGCACTAATCGCCAGTTCAGTGGCGTGCTCAAAATTAAAAGTATAGGGCCCAATCAATACGGGCTTGCCTAGTGCGCTAGCTTCGATTAGATTTTGTCCGCCCAGTGGTAATAAGCTGCCACCAATAAAAGCCACATCACAAGCAGCGAAGTAGCTAAACATCTCCCCCATGCTGTCACCCAGGACAAAATTGACGTTAGGCGACACGGTATCTAAAGAATCAGATGTTAGCGTTGATCGACGTTCAAACCGCAAGCCATTTTTTTTAAGTAAGTTAGCAACTTCATCAAAGCGTTGTGGATGTCGTGGAACAATCACAGTGAGTAAGTGAGGTATTTTTGCCGCTTGGATTGCTGCGAGAATGATGGCCTCTTCTCCATCACGAGTGCTGGCGGCCAAGAGCACTGGGCGATTTTGACCTAGCTGATTGCGTAATGTCTGGCCCAAGCTAAGTGCATCGTCAGGGGGCATGACATCAAACTTTAAATTGCCAATGACACTAATGAGATTGCCGGAACTCCCAGCACCCAAGTGGGCAAAACGCGCTGCATCTGCATCGGTTTGAGCGGCGATGGCAGCTAAACTTTGCAGGCCGTTTTGCGCGACGCTACCCAGCTTTGCGTAACCGTGCGCTGACTTCTGTGACAAGCGTGCGTTCACCAAGAGCAAGGGGATTTGTTGTTGCTTACAGGCGGCAATTAAATTAAACCACAGCTCCGTTTCAACCAACACGCCGATGGCGGGCTTGAAGTGGTTTAGAAAGCGATGCACAGCAAACGGCAGGTCGTAAGGCAGATACGCCCTCAGCTCGCTATCGCCACACAGTTGGTCGCTAGTAGCGCGTCCAGTCGGGGTCGTATGCGTGAGCAGGATTTGATGCCTAGGATAAGGATGGC
>CAIRXI010000055.1 GCA_903882525.1 uncultured Pseudomonadota bacterium
ACTACGTGTACTTTGTTGCTAACGGAGAGGTTGCGGCAGAGGGTACGCCGCATGACTTGATGCACTCTACATTACCCTTTGTTCACCAATTTGTTCATGGTGAGAAAGATGGGCCTGTACCGTTTCATTATCCCGCAGCAAATTATCAATCTGAGTTAATGAATAGCAAAACCAATGACTAAATCAACGTTACTAATCGCTGTTGCACGCATGCTACGTGGATTAGGTTCACGAATGATTGACCGTATATGGCGTTTAGGCGCGGGTGCGCGGCTCTTTTTTCTGACTATATTTTACTCAGGCGAGAGCTTCCGCCGATTTCACCTGATTCTGCGTGAAATTTATTTCACGGGCGTTATGTCATTACTGATCATTATCGTGTCGGCTTTTTTTGTTGGAATGGTGTTGGCGTTGCAAGGCTATAATACTTTGCAAAAATATGGGTCATCAGAGGCTATTGGTGTTTTAGTCGCCCTATCTTTGGTGCGGGAATTAGGCCCAGTAGTGACGGCTTTATTATTTGCTGGACGCGCTGGTACGGCAATCACTGCTGAAATAGGGCTAATGAAAACAACAGAACAGTTGTCGGCAATGGAAATGATGGCGGTAAGTCCTATAGCGCGTGTAGTTGCGCCGCGTTTTTGGGCTGGGGTTATATCTATGCCTATATTAGCGGCCCTATTCTCTATGGTCGGTATTTTAGGCGGTTACTTAGTGGCAGTTCCCTTGATTGGGGTTGATGACGGCGCATTCTGGTCGCAAATGCAAGCCAATGTGGATTTTAGAGTAGATATAGTAGATGGCTTAATTAAGAGTTTGGTGTTCGGCGTTGCCTGCACCATGATTGCCTTATTTGAGGGGTTTGATGCGCCGCCAACAGCAGAAGGTGTGAGCCGCGCGACCACGCGAACGGTCGTGATTTCCTCACTCACTGTATTGGGTTTGGATTTCATATTAACGTCATTTATGCTCGTGGTGTAATGACCACTGGCCAGTAATTTAAGTATGTGCAAATTGAGGGGATATTAAGTGGATAGAACAACAATAGATTTATGGGTAGGGGTGTTTGTGGCGCTTGGCATGGCCGCATTGTTAGGTTTGGCCATGAAGGTAGGCAACTTAACCTCTGCAAACATTGGCCCAACTTACAGTGTAAGTGCCGCTTTTGAAAATGTAGGTAGCTTAAAGCCGCATGCCCCTGTAAAAAGTGCTGGTGTAGTTGTGGGTCGAGTAGACAGTATCAATTTTGATGGCTCAAAATTTGAAGCGGTTGTTAAAATTAATATTGACCAACGCTATGCATTCCCTAAAGATACTTTTGCCAACATTTATACCGCAGGTTTGTTAGGTGAGCAATATGTAGGTCTTGAAGCAGGTGGTGATGAAGACAACTTAAAAAACGGCGATAAAATTACGCAAACACAAGATGCTATTGTGTTAGAGAAAATGATTAGCCAGTTTTTGTTTAGTAAGGCTTCTGAGACTAAATCGGACAGTAAAGAGCCTGAAGTTAAGGCTGTAGCAGGTGTTAAGGCTTCTGGTGGTAAGGCAACTACCAAGGCCGTAGAGTTAGGTGATCCAGGATTTTAATTAGCAGGTAATTCTGCTTGCTGTTGCTTATTGGGCATAACTAAATAAGCAACAATAATGCCTAGAATCAGCCTTACAGAATCATTAATAAGGGATGAGAATGAAGTTAATTTCAAAATTTTTAGTCGGTATTTCTTTATGTATTTTTATCGCGAATGCGAATGCAGAAGTAGCTCCAGATGTGTTGGTGAAGCAAACTGCAGATGAAGTGCTGACAATCATCAAAAATGATAAAGAGATACAGGCTGGTAATAAACAACAATTGTACGCGCTAGTTGAGGCAAAAATTTTACCGAATTTTGATTTTGATCGCGTGTGTCGTATGGTGCTTGGTAAAAGCTGGCGCTCAGCAACACCGGAGCAACAAGCGATCTTCCAAAAAGAGTTCCGTAGCCTTTTATTACGGACTTATGCTTCCGCGCTTGGAAAATACAAAGATCAGGTCATTGAATATAAGCCTTTACGTATGGAAGGTGATGCAAAAAACGTCAGTGTAAAAACACAGATTTTGCAGCCTGGAGGCCAGCCAGTAGCTGTTGACTACGATCTTATTAAATCGGAACATGGCTGGAAAGTTTATGATATCGTGATTGAAAGCGTTAGCTTGGTAACCAATTATCGCAGTCAGTTCAGCAATGAAATTCGACTAAATGGCTTGGATAGCTTAAATAAAAAGCTTGAAGAGAAAAACAAGTCCGCTGGTGTGGCTTAACCAAGGATTTATATGGTTAATATTACGCAACAGTCTAATCAATGGCTGATTTCAGGCCCGGTCCTAATGGATAATGCTAATGAAGCTTTGACGCAAAGCATTGCTTTATCAATGAATGAACAGCTTGAGATCGATTTTTCAGGGGTTACAGATATTGATACTGCTGCTTTAAGTTTGATAATGGAGTGGCAGCGACGTGCTTTAGCTTCGAAATGCACGATAAGCTTCGCCAACCTACCAGTCAACTTAAATAGTTTGGCCGAACTTTACGGTGTGACTAGTTTTATTTCAGTCACTAAAGCCTAAGTATCTGCTTAGCATTTGCAAGCAAGAGTCATTATTTTAGTTTGAATCACCAAAAGTTCTATAACCACGACATACCCGATTATATTCATAAAATTAGGTTATAGCGCTTAGTTATACTTTTATCTTCAACGGCAATATCAACTTGAAAGTCCCATGTGACTAGTCCTGCAATTAAAATCAATGGTGTGCATAAGTATTTTGGCAGTTTACACGCCCTTAAAGGCGTTGATTTAACGATTGAGCAAGGCGAATTCTTTGCTTTGCTTGGACCGAATGGCGCAGGTAAATCTACTTTAATTAATATTCTTGCTGGCTTAATCAAACCTAGCGCAGGCAATATAGCCGTAATGGATTTTGATGTTGTTCACCAGTATCAGCAAGCAAGGCAGTTGCTGGGCGTTGTGCCCCAAGAACTTGTGTTTGACCCATTTTTTAATGTGCGTGAAATGCTGCGCTTTCAAGCCGGCTATTTTGGCCGCGGTCCTGAAAATGATCCTTGGATTGATGAAATCCTAGAAGGATTGGGCCTAACTGATAAAGCACACACCAATATGCGTAAGCTTTCAGGTGGCATGAAGCGACGCGCCTTAATCGCGCAGGCGCTGGCTCACAAACCGCCGGTAATCGTCTTAGATGAGCCGACCGCGGGGGTTGATGTGGAGTTGCGGCAGATGTTGTGGGAGTTTATTAAAAAACTCAATCGCGCCGGCCATACCATAATTCTCACTACGCATTATCTTGAAGAGGCCGAAGCTTTATGTAGCCGAGTAGCGATGATGAAGCAAGGTGAAATAGTTGCTTTAGATAGCACTTCTAATTTGCTAAATAAGTTTGCAGGGAAGCAGTTACGTCTAAGTCTTGGCAAAGTAACCTTGCCACAGGGTTTGTTACCAATGTTGCGTGGTCAAGATAATGGAGTTTTTACATTTGCACTCAGCGATATGGAGCAAATTGAACTGGTCTTATCAGGTCTGCGTGCTGCTAATATCAAGGTTCTGGATATGCAGTTAAGCGAAGCAGATTTAGAAGATGTATTTTTGTCTCTAGTGGGTAACCATTCATGATGGAATCAATCAAAATAAATGCCACAATTAGGGGGCCATGGACGCTACTCAAGAAAGAATTGCTCCGTTTTTGGCGCGTGGCTTTTCAAACCGTGGCTGCTCCTGTGATCACTGCTTTGCTTTACCTGCTTATATTTTCACATGTGCTTGATAAGCAAGTGCAGGTTTACGACAAGGTGCCATATACGGCATTTTTGATTCCCGGATTAATTATGATGTCGGTGTTGCAAAATGCTTTTGCTAATAGTTCGTCCAGCCTGATACAGTCAAAGGTCATGGGTAATCTAGTGTTCGTGCTACTAACACCACTCACCCATCTACAGTTTTTTGCTGCATTTTTATTCGCTGCGATTATTCGCGGTCTAGTGGTGGGCTTATGTATTTTCTTGGTTGCCATGTGGTTTGTGGATATCCATATGGCCAACCCTTGGCTGATCATCGCATTTGCCTTACTTGGCAGTGCGCTATTAGGAACTTTTGGCATTATTGCAGGCATATGGGCAGATCGATTTGATCAGATGGCGGCATTTCAAAACTTCATTATCATGCCGTTGTCTTTCTTATCAGGCGTGTTTTATTCAATACATTCGTTACCGCCTTTTTGGCAAAAAGCATCGCAACTCAACCCATTTTTCTACATGATTGATGGCTTTAGATACGGGTTTTTTGGCAAGGGCGATGTGTCGCCACTAATTAGTTTGTCTGTGGTTGGCCTGTCGTTCTTAGTGTTAGCATGGATAACCCTAAAAATGTTAAAATCCGGATATAAATTAAGAACCTAAGAATATGGCGCGAAATTAAGAAATTTCGAGCTAGAAAGTGAAAATATAAGTGTTAAGCGCAGAACAGTTAGCCAATTACATTACGCAAAATTTAGTTTGTGATCATATTAAAGTCTTAGGTGACGATGGTACGCATTTTGAAGCGATAATCGTAAGCCCTGCATTTATAGGCAAAAGCATGGTGCAACAACATCAGTTAGTGTATGCCGCGCTAGGCGACAGGATGCGTGCTGAGATTCATGCGCTATCAATGAAAACCTACACCCCAGAGCAGTGGCAAAAAAGCTAGTGTGATGGCAGAAGATAAGTACTATCAATTAAATATTAAGTAATGGAGATTTACATGGATGCGCAATTGCAAATTAAAGAAACCGTCACCAATAACCCAGTAGTGCTTTACATGAAGGGGACGCCTAAGTTTCCACAATGTGGCTTCTCGAATATGGCTACGCAAATTTTAGATGCCTGTAACGCTACTTATGTTTCGATAGACGTTTTGGCTGACCAGGCTGTTCGTGAAGGGATTAAGGTTTACGCCAATTGGCCTACCATTCCCCAACTATATATTGGTGGGGAGTTTGTTGGGGGCTCAGATATTATGCGGGCTATGTATGAAAGTGGCGAATTGCAGACTCTTCTCGATAGCGTTAAAACAAGCGCAGCTAGTTAATTGGACAAGTTGATTATTCAAGGTGGCAATCGCCTGCACGGAGAAGTCCTGATTTCGGGAGCGAAGAACGCAGCCCTCCCTATTTTGTGTGCGTCGCTATTGGCAGAAACCCCATTGCATTTAACTAGCGTCCCTGCACTAAAAGATGTGGGCTCAACCATTAAACTTCTTGAGAAAATGGGCGTTAAGGTTAATCGCGATGCCGATAAAGTAAGTTTAGACGCTAGCATCATACATAGCAAAGAAGCGCCATATGAAATGGTGAAAACTATGCGCGCCTCTATTTTGGTATTAGGCCCATTGTTGGCTCGCTTTGGTCAGGCGCGTGTTTCCTTGCCCGGCGGTTGTGCTATTGGATCGCGCCCAGTGGATTTACATATCAAGGGGTTGCAAGCCATGGGTGCCGAAATTCATATTGAGCATGGCTATATAGAGGCAACAACAGCTCATCTACCAAATCAGCGCTTGCAAGGTGCACGCTACTACATGGATTTAGTAACCGTGACTGGCACTGAAAACCTGATGATGGCTGCAGCGTTAGCGCAGGGCACGACCGTGTTGGAAAATGCAGCAAAAGAACCTGAAGTTGTAGATATGGCGGAATGCTTAATTAAAATGGGCGCAAAAATTAGCGGTGCTGGTACAGATGTCATTACCATCATCGGCGTTGAGCGGTTAACTGGCGCTACACATAACGTGGTCTGTGATCGCATTGAAGCTGGCACCTATATGGTGGCCGTGGCAATGACAGGTGGCGAAGTAAAGTTGCTTAATGTGCAACCCAAACTGCTTGATGCGGTGATTGAAAAGCTACGCGATGCTGGGGCGACTGTAAGTTGCGAGACTGATAGCATCACGGTTAAAAGTGATGGTCAATTAAAAGCTGTGAACATTCGCACTGCTCCGCATCCTGCATTCCCTACCGATATGCAGGCGCAATTTATGGCGCTTAATACGATTGCTAAGGGTATGTCAAAAGTGACAGAAACCATTTTCGAAAATCGTTTTATGCACGTTCAGGAAATGCAACGTTTAGGCGCTGATAT
>CAIRXI010000056.1 GCA_903882525.1 uncultured Pseudomonadota bacterium
AGAGTTACCCTACTCCGCAGTAAGCTACTAGCAAAAATAGGCATTTCCGGTAGCCTTTAAATCACATGCCAAGCAGTATGCTAATAATGCCACATATAGGCATAATTCTTCATTTCAGACCGGCTAAAAGTTGCCTATAGGTATCTTTATGTTTTAAGTGCTCTGTAAGCCTTTATAATAAAGGCTTTAAAACACACTCAGATACTGCTTCATCATCGGCGTATGTGCGGCGTGGGGTTGGCTAGCTAAAATTTCTGCCGCTGGGATTGGACTGGAGTTAGACACATCGACAGATTAGAAATATAAAAACGTATTTTACAAGTTAATTGGCGAGGTATTACTTTAGATTACAAAGACTTTTTTGAATTAGCCCCTAAACCTTGGCGCTACGCGATGTTAGAACAAAATTACTTTTTAGCGATGGCGTTGAATTTATTCATTTTTTCGCGCCATTCGCTGAGTTGCTCATCTTCCAACTCTAGTTGTAGTGCTATGGCGTCTTCTTGGCTTAATTTGTCTTTATCTAAACGACGTGGTAATTTTCCGGTCATTCTTGAAAGTAAACGTTCGGACGCGTCACTAGTGAGGCTTTTCGCTAGCGCTAGATAATCGGAGCTTGGCACTTTATGTTTCGACAAAATTAATTCCTATGATTAAGTTTAATAAAGGTGCGTCATTATCAACTTTAAGCACGGACCAGTTTGTGAATTTTTTATGACCAATTATTGATTAGACGCCGTCGCCTCAACAACCCAATCAAGCAGTGGCAACCATTGCTGCAGATCCTGCTCCACTAGAGATGGCCTCATATCGAAGAGGCTTAACCCCTGCTCAGCAGCGAGCGCATAAACCTGCGCGTTACGTAAATAGGTCAGCACAGGAAAGCCCGTTTGCTGCATAAATTCAGCCAGTCCAACGGCGGCGTTGGTGCGCACATTGACCCGCATCCCCACTAGCGCCACAAAGGTTTTATTCTTACGTATGGCTTTTTCTTCGGCCAAAATATCAAGGAAATCACGCGTAGCGCCTATATCAAATGCTGACGGCTGAATGGGCACAATGATACAGTCTGCTTGTTTAACCGCATCTGATAATTTGTCTTCACGAAGTCCGGCTGGAGAGTCAGTAATTAGCCAGTCCGGTGATATGTTCTGCGCTTTGCTGCGGGCACTATGGGGATGAATGATGGCTATGTCAGCGGGTCGGCGTGCGATCCATTGAGTGGAAGATTGTTGTCGATCTAAATCTGACAGCACCACCGATGCGCCTTGTGTCGCAAAATATCCAGCAAGATTAGTTGCCAGTGTCGTTTTTCCACTACCGCCCTTACTGTTGGCGATTAGTATACTTTTCATGCTTTCACTCCCACGCGATCAAATCATATTAATGCTACGGTAGTAATTTTACATCGCATTGCAGGCGCCAATTGTGACAGTTTTAATTTTCGACACCCGAATATTAAATCTAGATGCCGTCAAGCTTCAAACGCCGGCTAAAGTGCCAGCGCTTGACTTAGCTTAGCTTAAATACTCACAGGCGTTTTGAGATCAGCCGTAACGTGCGGACTGAGTGTTTGCAACATTTGTGAAAATACTTTTGGATTGGCGGCCACGATATTGCCAGTTTTGAGCCATGACTCATTGCCTTCGAAGTCACCGACGATACCGCCTGCTTCTTGCACCAGTAAGCCACCGGCTGCAATGTCCCAAGTAGACAAACCAATTTCCCAAAAGCCGTCGTACCAACCCGCAGCCACGTAAGCTAAATCTAGTGCAGCTGAGCCAGGGCGACGGATACCTGTCGTTTTCTTGATCATATCTTTCAACATATCTAGATAGGTATCGAGATGCGTAAAGTCACGGAATGGAAAGCCAGTACCAATGATGGTTTCTTGCAACTTGGTACGTTGCGATACGCGAATACGCTTGTCATTTAAAAATGCACCTCGACCTTTAGTCGCCGTAAACAAGTCATTTCTATTAGGGTCATACACCACCGCATGGGTCAGAACACCACGCTCTTGAAGTGCTATAGAAATACAATACTGAGGTAAGCCATGAAGAAAGTTAGTCGTGCCATCTAATGGATCAATAATCCAAATAAAGTCAGACTCAATATTTGATTCACCAGATTCCTCACCTAAAAAGCCATGATGTGGATATAAGTCTTTCAGCGTTTCAATAATTGACTGCTCGGCG
>CAIRXI010000057.1 GCA_903882525.1 uncultured Pseudomonadota bacterium
CATCATATCGGCTTTTCTAAAGCGCGTATATTTTCTAAAAAGGTTAGTATCATTTATGGCTTGATATTGATTTTTCTCAGTCAACACTTTAACTAAATCAATGACATCCCTAAACCCTAGATTTACGCCTTGACCAGCCATAGGGTGAACTTGATGTGCAGCATCCCCGACTAGTAGCACGCAGTCTTGGTTTAGCGCCACCGTTTTCTGCAAACTTAAAGGAAACGTTGACGGCTTGGCTAGCAATTTAAAGTCGCCTAAACAATGTCCGCCAGCCTTGGCAACAAAGTGCGTAAACTCCTCTTCGCTTAAAGCTAGAAGTTTAGCGGCGTATTCACTTGAGACCGACCACACAATAGAAATGGTATTTTCTGGTAAAGGCAACCATGCCAAAATACTCGTATCACCGTCCTCAGTGCTGGAAAACCATTGCCGCGCAATATTAGCATGAGACCTTTCAACGCTAAAGTTGGCAACCACCGCCACTTGCTGGTAGGAAGTTTGGGCTGATACCATCCCCATATGCTGGCGAACCCAAGATTGACTTCCATCAGCAGCTAAAAGTAATTGGGCTTCAATCAATTGATCGGAATTAAACTGGCTGGCCACGCTTAAACTAGCCTTTTTGGCACTGCTTTTAATGGCAGTGCAACGCGTATCCAACATAGTTGGAATGCCCAGCTCAACCACTTTCTTCAGCAAGGCCTGCTGCAGAGCGCGGGCTTCAACGATAAAGCCTAGTTGGTCTGCATGCACATCTTCAGCCGCTAGTAACAAAGGGGGAGCAGTATCATCTCCATGAATTTCCATAGCTTGTATAGTGCCAACGCGCTTAGCATTTAACGAATCCCATACCCCCAAGCTTGCTAACCAGTGCGCATTATTAGGGCTAATCGCGTAAATCCTGCTATCCCAAGTTTCGTCAGCAGAGTCACATTGAAGTGGATTTTGGCTATCAATCAATCGCACCAAAAATCCAGCGTAATGCAAGGCAACTGCAGCAGAAAGACCCACTAATCCTGCACCGACGATAGCGATATCTGTGCGCAATACTTCAGCTTCGCGACTCATTTTCCGAAACTCATTTTTCCAACCAAATACTTTTTAATAGGTTGAATTACGTCAAACACCCCTAAACTAGCGCCTCTCAAGGCAGACAAGACCACTAGATCATTGGAGAATAAATTGACTAGAAAATCTGTAAACAATAAGCCGCCTTTAGTATCAGACTTGCGACTGGCTTGGTAGCTAGCAAGCATGTTAGCAGACCCTAATTCATCGGCAGAGGCACTGGCAATATATTGAGCCAGAGACTCCGCATCACGCAAACCGACATTAAAACCCTGTCCCGCGACTGGATGCATGGTTTGCGCAGCGTTACCAATCACAACTAAATGCTCAGATTGCTGCGCATCTGGTTTTAGTTGCGCCATTTTTAAGGGGAAACTCAGACGTTTTTCAACACTTAAAAAATTGCCCACACGATCACCAAACTGCTGATGAAATTTTTCCAAAAAGTCAGCGTCACTTAAGCTGAGCATTGACGCAATAAAGGATTTTTCACCGGTCCACACCA
>CAIRXI010000058.1 GCA_903882525.1 uncultured Pseudomonadota bacterium
CTGCACGGGGCTGTTGATCGAGGTGACGTGGATGGGGTCGTCAACCCAAATTTAGGGCGCGATGCTGGTGAGCGACTCGGTAAGCTATCTGGAGTGAAGGTGGTTGATGAGATCGCTACTGCACTAAAGGGTGCGAATGTATTGGTGGACTTTACGCGCCCAGAGGCAAGCATGAATTATCTCGCCGCATGCCAGCAAGCAAAAGTAGGTATGGTAATTGGTACAACGGGTTTCTCTAACGAACAAAAACTAGCCATTACCAAAGCATCTAAGGATATCGGCATCGTATTTGCGCCAAACATGAGTGTGGGTGTGACTTTATTAATTAATCTAGTACAGTCGGCGGCGAAAGTGCTTAGCGAGGGCTACGATATAGAGATTATAGAAGCTCATCACAGGCATAAAGTAGATGCCCCATCTGGGACTGCACTGCGTTTAGGTGAAGCTGCAGCGAGTGCTTTGGGTCGCGATTTAGAGCAATGCGCAATCTATGGTAGGGAAGGTGTGACGGGCGAGCGTGACCCGTCTACCATCGGATTTGCTACTGTTCGTGGGGGCGATGTGGTGGGTGATCATACTGTGTTATTTGCCGGTATCGGCGAGCGCGTAGAGTTGACGCATAAAGCCAGTAGTCGCGCCACTTTTGCACTAGGTGCTTTGCGCGCTGCTAAATTCTTAAATGGTAAAGCTAGTGGTTTGTTTGATATGCAGGATGTGTTGAACTTACGTTAATCGGTTATATTTTCCGCCATAGACACGTTGGAATTGGGGTTAATTCGGCATCCTAGCAATTGATGAAAATGTAATTTTGCATTGATTAGTCGCATTTATTTCGCTATAATTCGTCAATTCTGAAACGGGAAGAGTTTATCAACTCGTCCCGTTTTGCATATCTGCCATCTGCTCATGATGGAACAAGAATAAATTTTAATTAGGTTGCAAAGCCAAAAGCCTTGCAACGCCAAGGAGTTACTGTGTCACAAAACCTGCCCGCCATACTCGTACTTGCAGATGGAACTGTGTTTCGTGGCATATCAATTGGCGCCACTGGCCATACTGTCGCTGAGGTTGTGTTTAACACCTCAATGACTGGCTACCAAGAGATCCTGACCGATCCATCTTACACCAAGCAAATTGTTACACTCACTTATCCGCATATCGGTAATTATGGTGTAAATCTTGAGGACGTTGAGTCTGCTCGAATTTATGCTAGCGGTTTAATTATTCGCGACTTGCCACTGACCCATAGTAATTTTAGAAATTCTCAATCGCTTGCTGAGTATTTATTGGACAATAAAATTGTCGCTATCGCCGATATTGATACGCGTAAATTGACCAGAATTCTTCGTGAAAAAGGAGCGCAAACGGGCGTGATTATCGCTGGTGAAGCGGATGAGGCTAAGGCCTTAGCGCAAGCCGCAACTTTAATTGCAGTTTTTCCTGGGCTGAATGGTATGGATCTCGCTAAAGTTGTGAGCTGTACTCAGGCTTACGAAGCTACAGAGGGTGAGTGGGCTTTAGGCCAAGGCTACGCTGCGGCGCCAGAAACAAAATTCCATGTGGTCGCTTTTGATTATGGCGTTAAGCGCAATATTCTTCGTATGTTAGTGTCGCGCGGTTGTAAGGTAACAGTGTTGCCTGCGCAAACATCGGCGGCTGAAGCGTTGGCCTACAAACCTGACGGTGTCTTTTTGTCTAACGGCCCTGGTGACCCTCAACCCTGTGATTATGCGATTGCGGCAATTAAAACTATCGTTGACTCAGGTATGCCAACTTTTGGCATTTGTTTAGGTCACCAATTGCTGGCCTTAGCAAGTGGTGCCAAAACGCATAAAATGAAATTTGGCCATCATGGCGCGAACCATCCTGTCCAAGATGTTGACACTAAACGTGTTTACATTACCAGTCAAAACCATGGTTTTGCGGTGGATGCAGCTAGTTTGCCGGCTAATATTAAAACCACGCACGTGTCATTGTTTGACGGAAGTCTGCAAGGTATTACACGTACTGATAAACCCGCATTTAGCTTTCAGGGTCACCCTGAAGCTAGTCCAGGCCCTACAGAGATGAGCTATTTGTTTGACCGCTTTATTAGCTTGATGCAAGAAAGGAAAGCTAGCTAATGGCTAAACGTACCGACATTAAATCCATATTAATCATCGGCGCAGGACCAATTGTTATTGGTCAGGCTTGCGAGTTTGACTATTCTGGAGCACAGGCTTGTAAAGCCTTGCGCGAAGAAGGTTACCGCGTTATTTTGGTGAACTCTAATCCAGCCACTATTATGACCGATCCGGAAATGGCTGACGCCACATATATTGAGCCTGTGACTTGGCAAGTGGTTGAAAAAATTATTGCTAAAGAGCGTCCAGATGCTCTACTTCCTACTATGGGCGGACAGACGGCGCTGAATTGTGCGCTCGACTTAGATAAGCACGGCGTGCTCGCAAAATATAATGTGGAGCTCATCGGCGCATCTAAAGAAGCGATTGATAAAGCAGAAGACAGACAGAAGTTTAAAGAAGCTATGACCAAAATTGGTTTGGGTTCAGCGCGTTCAGTGATTGCGCATAGTATGGAGCAAGCGTTGCAGGTGCAACCAAGTATCGGTTACCCAGCAATTATTCGCCCTTCATTTACGATGGGTGGAAGTGGCGGTGGTATTGCATATAATCGTGAAGAGTTCGTTGAAATTTGTGAGCGCGGTCTAGACGCATCACCAACCAAAGAGTTATTGATTGAAGAGTCACTACTAGGTTGGAAAGAATATGAAATGGAAGTGGTGCGCGACTCAGCGGATAACTGCATTATTATTTGTTCAATCGAAAACTTAGACCCGATGGGTGTGCATACAGGGGACTCAATTACTGTAGCGCCAGCGCAAACCCTAACCGATAAAGAATACCAAATAATGCGCAATGCCTCATTGGCGGTGTTACGTGAAATTGGTGTTGATACTGGTGGTTCTAATGTGCAATTTGCAATTAATCCGGAAGACGGCCGCATGATTGTGATTGAGATGAATCCGCGTGTATCACGTTCATCTGCCTTAGCATCAAAAGCCACTGGCTTCCCGATCGCAAAAGTAGCTGCCAAGCTGGCAGTTGGTTTTACTTTAGATGAACTTAGAAATGAAATTACTGGTGGTGCTACACCAGCTTCTTTCGAGCCATCGATTGACTATGTAGTCACTAAGATTCCAAGATTCGCTTTTGAAAAGTTCCCGCAAGCTGATTCGCGTTTAACCACGCAAATGAAATCGGTAGGCGAAGTGATGGCAATAGGCCGAACTTTCCAGGAGTCATTCCAAAAAGCCCTGCGTGGCTTAGAAGTTGGTGTAGATGGTTTGGATGAAAAAACCACAGACTTAGATACAATTACCAAAGAAATGGGTGTGCCAGGACCAGAGCGTATTTGGTACGTGGGCGATGCCTTTAGAATGGGTATGACGGTTGCTGAAGTCTACGAAATTTCAAAAATTGACACATGGTTTTTGGTGCAAATCAAAGACATTATTGATCGCGAACAAGCGCTTAGAGGCAAGCAAATTGCTGACTTAGACAAAGCTGCTTTGTTAAAACTAAAACGTAGTGGTTTTTCAGATCGTCGTTTAGCCACTTTGCTTAATACCGATCAGCATGCAGTGCGTGCTTATCGCCAAGCCTTAAAAGTACGCCCAGTATATAAACGCGTGGATACCTGCGCTGCAGAGTTTGCAACCAATACCGCTTATATGTATTCGACTTATGAAGAAGAGTGCGAAGCCGCACCAACTAACAATAAGAAGATTATGATTTTAGGTGGTGGACCTAATCGGATTGGTCAAGGTATTGAGTTTGACTATTGCTGTGTACATGCGGCATTTGCAATGCGTGAAGACGGTTATGAAACCATTATGGTGAACTGCAATCCTGAAACTGTCTCTACGGATTACGACACTTCAGATCGTTTGTATTTTGAACCAGTTACTCTGGAAGACGTGCTTGAAATCGTTGCGCTAGAAAAGCCAGTGGGCGTAATCGTGCAGTATGGTGGCCAAACGCCTCTCAAGCTAGCGCGCGATTTAGAAAAAGCGGGTGTGCCAATTATTGGTACAACACCAGATGCGATTGACAAAGCTGAAGACCGTGAACGCTTCCAAAAAATGTTGCAAGAGTTAGGGTTAAAGCAACCACCTAATCGTACAGCCAGAACGCCTGAAGATGCGGTGCGTTTAGCCTTGGAAATTGGATATCCGCTAGTGGTTCGCCCAAGCTATGTGTTGGGTGGTCGTGCGATGGAAATCGTACAGGAGCAATCACAACTTGAGCGCTATATGCGCGAAGCGGTAAAAGTTTCTAACGAGTCCCCAGTATTGTTAGATCGATTCTTAAATGATGCATTAGAAGTCGATGTGGACGCGCTATGTGATGGCACTGATGTGATTATCGGCGGCATTATGGAACACGTTGAACAAGCGGGCGTTCACTCAGGCGATTCAGCTTGTTCATTACCACCATATAGCTTGTCACCTAAGTTACAAGATGAATTACGTGAGCAAACTAAACAAATGGCCATGGCCTTAGGCGTGGTGGGCTTGATGAATGTGCAGTTTGCAATTCAAGGTGAAACGGTATTTGTGTTGGAGGTTAATCCACGCGCATCTAGAACAGTCCCTTTTGTATCTAAGGCTTGTGGTTTGCAATTGGC
>CAIRXI010000059.1 GCA_903882525.1 uncultured Pseudomonadota bacterium
AAAAAAAGAGGGCGTAAGCTATTTTAGTAGTTACGCCCTAAGGAGGAGATCTTAGCTTTGGAGAAGCTAATTTATATTAAGCATTTACCGTGCCAAGATATCAGTCCCGCGTTAAAAAATAATTACTATGATTAGCTGATCAAAGTCTTATACAACTCCAAGTACTCTAGGGCACTATTGTCCCAACTTAAATTCTGCGACATGCCATTTTTCTGAATTTTACGCCAAGTGGTTTTTTCGTTTTTAAATAGCTCTACAGCGCGATGTATACAAGCCGATAGCGCTTCCGCACTGGCTTCTATCATGACAAATCCATTGGCGCTTCCGTCCTTAATGCTATGCAAGTCAGCATCAATGACAGAATCAGCTAACCCACCTGTCGCATTGACAATGGGTGGGGTGCCATAGGCTAGGCCGTATAACTGATTCAATCCGCATGGTTCAAATCGTGATGGCATCACAAATAGATCGCAACCAGCCATGACTTGATGGGATAGTGGTTCGTTGTAGCCGATGGTGACACTGATTTTCCCTGGGTTTGCTTCGGCCAATGCCACGAATGCTTGTTCTAAATCTTTTTCTCCATTGCCGAGCAATACTAATTGGCAGCCTGAATCTAATAATGCCTGTATGCAGGGCAATAAAAGATCTAAGCCTTTTTGGTGAGTGAGTCGACTGACTACGCCCAGTAATGGTGCGTCCGCATCAACAGTGAGCCCACTGGCTAGCTGGAGTGCGGCTTTTACTTTCTTCTTGCCAGTGATATTGCTTGCGCTATAATTTTTGCACAAATAAGGGTCAGTTTTAGGATTCCATTCGCTGGTTTCAATGCCGTTTAGAATGCCTTTGATTTCATGACCACGTTTGGCTAGTAAGCCCTCAAGGCCGAAACCAAAGGCGACGGTTTGAATCTCTTGGGCATAGCGTGGACTTACCGTCGTGATTGCATCGGCAAAGACTATGCCTGCTTTCAGAAATGATAACTGGCCATGATATTCATAACCTTCAATACTAAAGTGTGTATGCGGTAAATTTAAGGTAGTGAGCCAAGCGGGTGAGTAGCATCCTTGAAACGCCATATTGTGGAGGCTAATGATAGATTTAGCCTCGGATTTTTCTGTTAGTTGCATATAGGCTGGGGTTAAGCCAGTTTGCCAGTCATTACAATGCACAATATCAGGTTGCCAGTCTGTTAACGGCGAATGCTGTCCACTTAGCATGGCGGCCACTTTTGATAGCACGCCAAAACGTAGCGGGTTATCTAACCACTCTTGACCATTGATATCTGCATAAGGACCACCCTCGCGTTCATAGAGGTGTGCTGATTTAATGACCATAACTTTTACTTGGGTTTCTGTAATGATGCCTAATAACAGCTCTGCTTTTTCAATCACAGGTAAGTTCGTCAAGGTGGCGATAGGGCGTAGTTCACTAAGTTGATTCAGAACCGCTGTATAGCCAGGGATTAAAATCCGTACATCTATACCAGAGTGCTTTAATGCTGAAGGGAGAGAGCCACTAACGTCGGCCAAGCCCCCGGTTTTGATTAGCGGAAAAACTTCAGAGCTAACAAACAGCACTTTCTTTGCAAATAATACTTTCAATGGCATGAATTTCTCGCTAAAGTTGTACGCTAATTTTATGGTTTACAAAATCTTACTTAATTTTACTATATGAACGAGCTGATATGAGTATCACACAATGAATTCCGCTTTTAATTTTACAACTGCAATGGCAATAGGGTTGGGGGCTGCTTTAGGCGCTTGGGGCCGATGGTGGGTGTGTATGATACTTAATTCGGTGCTCCCTAATTTACCCTTAGGCACACTAATCGTAAATTTAAGTGGAGGCTTCATGATGGGCATGGTTTTAGCCTGTGTTGGGCTTGAGACTTTGCAGCATCCTAGGTTATTGCTTTTTATAACCACCGGTTTTTTAGGCGGCCTCACTACATTCTCAGCATTTACCGGCGAAAGTTTGGCTTTACTGCAAAAACAGGAATACTTGTGGGCGTTTGTTCATGCCTCTAGCCATGTGTTTGGTGCATTATTCATGGCTGCAATTGGCTATGCGCTCATTCATTTTTTGCGGGCTTGAATCTTAGATTAAATCATATGTGATAAGCAAAAAAAAGCCCCGACGAATCGGGGCTTTTTTTCATCTAGTACTTATTCGCACTATTTGTTTTGTGTTTCTACCATCACCATCGGCTCTGCACTGGCATTATCTTGTGCTTTATTCTGCCAAGAAGCTGCTTTGCGTGGGGCGCGAGGTTTCTCAGCAGTCACTGGCGCTGCTGCCTTTGGTGCGTCAGCTTTAGTTTCGACCAATTGCAACCCTATGCTAGCTAAATCAACCGGTTTAGCTTCGATTTTAGGTTTACGTGCGCGGGCAGGACGTTTGCTAGCCGCTGGTTTTTCAATTGCTTCAACTGCAACAGACGGCGTTGCGACCGTTTCTTTGGCAACTGAGTCTGAGCTGGTGTTAGCCTCTTTTGCCGCCGCTTGGGCTTTAGGTGGCCTTGGCTTTCTGTTATCTGCTTTAGCTTTAGGTGTTGCTTCAACAGCTACTTCAGCGCTTACAATCATTGGTGTTTCAGCCTTAGCTTCAACATTTGTTGTTGCAGTAGTCGATGAAACAGCGCTTACTTCCTCATTAGGTACAAAAGCACGGCTAGTTTCGGTATTCACGTTTTCTTCACGGTCACGACGACCACGACGATTATTGCGATTGCGACGACCACTACGTTCAGCACGTTGCTCTGTAGCAGCTTCGTTACCAGGTATTTCTGCTGTTACATTAACCTGAGCCGCCGTAGTATTGCGTGGCTGTTGTGGTTTTTGTTGACGCGGTTCCTGCAGTTTAGCCTCGGCAGGACGCTTAGCTTCGTTATTGCGATTTGGACGATCTTGGCTTGCGCCTTTATCTGCGCGATCACCACGATTGCGATCATTGCGATTACGATTGTTACGGTTACGGTTATTACGATTGCCTTCGCGACTGCTTTCTTCGGTCTTTTCAGCACTAGCTTTAGAAGTAGATAATCCCAACCAATTTTTAATACGCGTTAGTAATGATACTGACGTGCCTGACGTTAGTTTTTCAGTTGAAATTGGCGCAGGCGCTGCAGGGGTAATACCTTTTACTGCAGCTACTGGTTTGACTGCTTTTGCCACTTCTTCTGCATTTTGGATGTAGCTAGTTTCTGCAGGGAGTTCAACCATTTTATAACTGGCGCGACTAGTTTCTTCGGTCACGTCATCATGCTTAACACGCACGATATTGTAGTTAGGTGTTTCAAGATGGATGTTAGGAATCAACACCACTTCAACGCCCATGCGCTGTTCAATGGCATGGATATCAGCACGTTTTTCATTCAATAAGAATGTTGCAACTTCAACTGGTAACTGTACTTGAATAATGGCGCTGTTATCTTTCATCGCATCTTCTTGCGTAATACGTAAGATATGCAATGCAGTCGATTCGATACCGCGGATATGACCAGTACCACTACAACGAGGACATGGAATATGATTAGTTTCGCCTAAGCTAGGACGCAAACGTTGACGTGATAATTCAAGTAAACCAAAGCGTGAGATTTTTCCAGTTTGGACGCGTGCACGGTCAACATGCAGCGCATCGCGCAATGCGTTTTCTACTTCACGTTGATTACGTTGACTTTCCATATCAATAAAATCGATTACCACTAAGCCACCTAAGTCACGTAATCGTAACTGGCGTGCCACTTCTTCAGCAGCTTCCATGTTGGTGTTAAATGCGGTGTGCTCAATATCGCTACCACGTGTTGCACGACCAGAGTTGACGTCTACAGAAACCAAAGCTTCCGTATGGTCTATCACGATGGCGCCACCTGATGGTAAGCGAACTTCACGTGAGAATGCTGATTCAATTTGGTGCTCAATTTGAAAGCGTGTAAAGAGTGGAATTTCATCCTGATACAACTTAACGCGAGACACATTGCCTGGCATTACGTGGTTCATAAATTGTACGGCTTGCTCATGGATATCAGGGGTATCGATTAATATTTCACCAATATCAGAGCTGAAGTAGTCACGAATAGCACGAATGACTAAGCTACCTTCTTGGTAGATTAAGTAGGCGCCTGCCTGCATGGCTGAGGCGCCATCAATGGCTGTCCATAGCTGTGTTAGGTAGTTTAAATCCCATTGTAACTCTTCGGCATTGCGACCAATACCAGCGGTACGGGCAATAATGCTCATGCCTTTTGGTACTTCTAACTGCGCTAATACATCGCGCAATTCATCGCGGTCTTCACCTTCAATACGGCGTGATACGCCACCGCCACGTGGGTTGTTTGGCATTAACACCAAGTAACGACCAGCAAGTGAGATGAAAGTAGTCAGTGCTGCGCCTTTGTTGCCGCGCTCATCTTTATCTACTTGGACGATTAATTCTTGGCCTTCTTTTAAGGCATCTTGAATGCGTGCACCACTACCTACACCTTCTTTGTAATAGCTACGCGCTACTTCTTTGAATGGTAAGAAACCGTGTCTATCCATACCGTAGTCGACAAAAGCCGCTTCAAGTGAGGGTTCGATACGTGTGATTACACCTTTGTAAATATTGCTTTTGCGCTGCTCTTTGCCGGCATGTTCAATATCTAAATCTATTAATTTTTGACCATCTACGATTGCAACGCGCAACTCTTCAGATTGCGTTGCATTAAATAACATACGTTTCATTGCTTAACTCCTGCGCTAGGCAAGGCGGGCAGACTCAATGCATAAGAATAAGGCATTGAAATTGAAGGCATTTTAAAGTGAAAGTGCCATGGTTTGGCTGAACTACCGAAGGCCTCCTGAGTTAATTAACTGGGTTAATTAATAGGGGGCTCCTATGGAAAATTTAACGCTAATACAATTTAATAACCATGCATTTTAACGGTGTGTGGCGAGTATTCGCATTCTACTTACCAGTTTTGCAAGGCAGTCAAATACACTGCATTAGGCTTGTCTGGTAATTATTTTGAGTCATCTGCTAATGAAAGCATGATGAAACATTGTTCGTTAAAGCAAACTAATTATTAAATTTAAGCCAGTTGTGGCATAAATTCGTTAAAATTCTATATTCAGTAAATTCTAATTTTCGTGTATTACTATTCGTTTAAAAATCGAATCAGTAGCACTCTAAATTTTACGATCACTTTAAGTCGCGCTTTTATCTTTATTTGTCTGCGGCGGCTTGAGCGCTAATTTTTTACTTACCGCTACTTTATAATATGGCGAGCGGTGTTAACCAAGTGTTTGTTGTCAGTTTTTAGTTGCACACCCAATATTGACCAAATTGAAAAAATGTAGACTTGCTGTCATTTTTACAAATAGTAGGTTTGAGTGTCTTCCAATTCTTGTCTACAATTTATTGAAATAACACAATAAAATTGTTAATTTAATCAAGAACTACCGTAGTATATGCTACATCAAAAATTTAAGCAAAGAATGAACCAGATAACATCAACAGATACAACCCATACACAGACTAGCGTTAGCGATTTAGCGGCGGCATTTTTAACGGTAGATGAAGCAAGTGAAGGTCAGCGGGTCGATAACTTTCTGACCAAAACCCTAAAAGGTGTTCCCAAGAGCCATGTCTATCGCATTTTGCGAAGTGGTGAAGTGCGCGTCAACAAAAAACGCATAGATGCAGACTTTAGATTAAGTTTGGGCGACGTGGTACGCATACCACCAACACGTGCCAACGTCATTGTGAAGCCTGATCACGTAACTCCCGCCATTTCTAAGTTTGAGCAAGCCATTATTTTTGAAGATGATGCTATGCTTGTCATCGATAAGCCTGCTGGTTTTGCGGTGCACGGTGGTAGTGGCATTAGTCGTGGCGTGATTGAGCAGTTGCGTTTAGAGCGCCCTAAAGCTAAGTTTTTGGAATTGGTGCATAGGTTAGATCGCGAAACTTCTGGCGTGCTGATGTTGGCTAAAAAGCGCAGTGCCTTAGTGGCTTTGCATGAAGCGATTCGCAATCACCAAACCGATAAGCGCTACCTTATGTTGGTACACGGCGAGTGGACTGAACAAAAAAAACGTGTAGTGCTTGATCTGCAGAAATATTTATTGCCGAATGGTGAGCGTCGCGTCAATGTGGTGACTGATATTTCAAAAGATAAATATGATGAGCGCCAATCTTCAGAAACCCTATTTAGACTGATTAAGAATTTCTCTAGTGCCAGTTTAGGCAAATTTAGCTTACTAGAGGCTCAATTGGTGACAGGCCGCACCCATCAACTGCGAGTTCAACTGGCCCATCTTGGTTTTGCAATCGTTGGTGATGATAAGTACGGAGATTTCACAGTGAATAAGGCCATGATTAAACATGGCTTGAAACGCATGTTTTTGCATTCATCCAACACCAAAATTCGCCATCCACTGACCAATGACAAGTTAGAGTTAGTCGCGCCTATGCCGGCTGAACTGTCCAAATTTCTACTGAAACTAGACGCCTAAATTAAACGTATTACTTATTAAGAAAGAATAGCATGCCTAAGCAGTTTGATTTAATCGTATGGGATTGGGATGGCACCTTGGCTGACTCTACCAGTATGATCACTAATGCCATACTGAAAGCCGCAGCCCAAGTTGGGTTGCCCGCACTCACCGCTCAAGTCGCAAGTAGCATTATTGGATTAGGCTTACGTGAATCTATTCAAGCTTTATATGGCGACTTGCCTGCAGAGCAAGCGCAAGCCCTGGCAAGTCATTACAATATTAATTATTATGCGGGTGAAAGCGAAATTCCTTTATTTGAAGGTGCAGCCGAAACCATTATTGCGCTTAATAAGAAAGGCTTTAAATTAGCGGTGGCTACCGGAAAAGGTCGGCGCGGTCTCAATTTAGCTTTGGCGCATTGTGGCTTGGGTAAGCAGTTTCATGCGACACGTACTGTCGATGAGTGCTTTTCAAAACCGCATCCACAAATGCTGGATGAGTTAATGGATGATTTGGTCGTCTTGCCTGAACGCACCCTCATGATAGGGGACACCAGTTATGATTTACATATGGCTAAAAATGCCGGCGTGAGTGCAGTAGGGGTAACCTATGGCGCCCAGACAGCTGAGCAGTGGCAACATCTTAATCCGATACAACAATTTAATGATTTTTCTAGTTTAAGCCAATGGCTACTAGAGCGCGCGTAGGTCTATCTTGAAGCAATCTCCAATCGCACCTGATTTAAGTCAAAGCACCATTGTGTTTGATAGCGCAGACTTGCTTGAAGCAGATAAAGGTCTACGATTTGCATTGCCCAATTTGGGTGAGTTTGTCACTGGTTTTGTCGTGCGTTTTCAAGGTCAAGCCTACGCTTACGTGAATCAGTGTGCGCATGTATCGGTAGAGTTGGATTGGAATCATGGCGATTTTTTTACTAGACAAAAAGATTACCTCGTTTGCGCAACGCATGGTGCTCAATATAGACCTGACAATGGCTTTTGCGTGATGGGGCCATGTAAAGGTAAAAGCCTAAAAACACTAACATTAACTGAACAAAATCAAAAAATTATTATCAATCTAATTCCAACGATCGATTAAATTTAACGCATTATTTTATTAAGGCCTAGCCCATGTCCGAAGACAATCCAGTAACAGAAAATAAATGGCAGCGTGACATCATAGAAAAGCTTGCTGGCGCAGCGCTTTCCGAGCAAAAAAAAGCGAGGCGCTGGGGTATTTTATTTAAAGCACTATTGTTTATTTATCTATTCATCGTGCTGTTTTATGCACTAGGTTTATTGGGTGCGAGCAAGAAAAGCTCAAGCTCACATACGGCATTAATTCAAATTAGTGGTGTCATTGAGTCGGGCGGTGAGGTTAATGCAGAGTCAGTCATGACGAGTTTGCATGATGCCTACGACAATAAAGGGACCAAAGGAATTATTTTGCGGATTAATAGCCCAGGTGGCAGTCCAGTCCAAGCGGGTATTATTAATGACGAAATTAGGCGTCTGAAGCGCTTACATCCTAGCATTCCGGTCTATGCTGTAGTTGAAGATATTTGTGCTTCTGGTGGCTATTACATTGCCGTGGCTGCTGATAAAATTTACGTAGATAAGGCTAGCATTGTCGGGTCAATTGGCGTGTTGATGGATGGCTACGGCTTTACTGAAGTGATGAAAAAAGTAGGCGTTGAACGCAGGTTAATGACGGCAGGCGAGAACAAGGCCATGCTAGATCCATTTTCACCGGTCAATCCTAAGCATCAGGAGCTTGCGCAAGCCATGCTCAATGAAGTGCACGAGCAATTTAAATCGGTTGTGCGTCAAGGCCGTGCAGATCGCCTAAAAGAAACGCCTGAGATATTCAGTGGATTGTTTTGGAGCGGTGAGCAAAGTATCAAGCTAGGATTAGCGGATGCTTTAGGTAGCACAGACTATGTAGCACGTGAAGTGATTAAGGAAGAGTCAATTGTAGACTTTAGCTATGAAGAGGATTTGGCTAGTCGTGTGGCTAAGCGAATCGGTGCTAGCGCCAGTGCTGTGATGGGTGAATCTTTGTCCAAGGCTATTCTAAGTTCTAGCCAGGTTAAGCTTAGGTAATTCTTGCATGATGAGGTGTTGATCTAACACCCAACAAAAAGCCCAGCAATCACTCGTTGGGCTTTTTTTATACGCGTCAGATGTTAAATGTGAGATTTGGTGTAATTAATTAAACCATTGGTTGAGCTATCATAATTGCTAACAATTTCTGCGCTAGTCAGTTGCGGTAAAATCTGTTTCGCAATCTGCTTGCCGTATTCAACGCCCCATTGGTCGTAACTGTTAATGTTCCAAATAATGCCCTGTACGAAAATTTTGTGTTCATAAAGCGCAATCAGTTTTCCCAATGTGTTCGGTGTTAATTCATCGAACACGAGAGAGCTAGTAGGGCGGTTGCCTTCAAAAACCTTATGTGGCAACAGACCTTCTAGAGCAGCGCCACTTAGACCCTCCGCTTCAAGTTCTGCGCGTGCCTGTTCTTTGGTTTTACCTAGCATCAAGGATTGGGTTTGCGCTAAAAAGTTAGCGAGTAATATTTTGTGATGGGCGTAACCATGCTTACCAATTGCATAATGACTGTGTATCGGCATTAAAAAGTCACATGGAACCGTTTGTGTCCCTTGATGAATCAGTTGGTAGAACGCATGTTGACCGTTGGTGCCAGCTTCACCCCAAATGACTGGGCCAGTTTTATATTGAACGCGCTCGCCATTTCTATCAATAAACTTACCATTGCTTTCCATGTCAGCTTGCTGCATATAAGCTGGAAAGCGCGCTAATCCTTGGTCGTACGGGAGAATCGCATGCGTATCTGCATTAAAAAAGTTGTTATACCAAACACCCAAAAGCGCCATGATGACTGGCATATTTTGTTCTAATGGTGCTGTTTTGAAATGGTTGTCCATTTCATGACCGCCCAACAGCAAATCTTCAAAATGATCCATGCCCACATACAAAGCAATCGACAGGCCTATCGCTGACCATAGTGAGTAGCGACCACCGACCCAGTCCCAGAATGTAAACATATTGGCGCCATCGATGCCAAAGTCCTGAACGGCTTTTTCATTGGTAGAAAGGGCGACAAAGTGTTTTGCTACATGCGCTTCAACCTGCGCCGTTTGTAAAAACCAAGTACGCGCAGAATGAGCGTTGGTCATTGTTTCTTGGGTAGTAAAGGTCTTAGAAGCCACAATAAACAACGTCGTTTCAGGGTTGCATACTTCAAGTGCACGCATTAAATGGGCACCATCAATATTAGACACAAAATGTACTTGTAACTCAGGGCTGGCATATGGTTTTAGTGCATCGCACACCATTACTGGGCCTAGGTCAGAGCCACCGATACCGATATTCACGATATCAGTAATGCGTTTGCCGCTATAGCCTAGCCAGTTGCCATTACGCACGCTTTCTGAAAACTTGCGCATTTGCATTAATACTTTGTTCACATTAGGCATCACATCTTTGCCATCAACGATTACTGGCGTATTGCTTCGGTTGCGCAAAGCACTATGGAGCACAGCACGGTCTTCTGTAATGTTGATTTTTTCGCCAGCAAACATGCGATCACGCCAGTTCTCTATCTTCGCCTCACGTGCCATCTCCATGAGTAATGGCATGGTTTCATCATTAATCCGATGTTTAGAGTAATCTAACAATAGATCGGTAAATTTAAGGTTGAATTTATTAAAGCGCTCGCCATCATTGGCGAATAAATCGCGCATATGTGTCGAGTCCATTTTTTGATGATGTTGGCAGAGTTTTTGCCATACTGGGTATTGTGTTAGCGTAGCCATTTGTATAGTAGTACTTTATATTTAGTAGTTATTTAAATTGTTCTTCGGTAAAACTAGTTTAATTTTAATATTAATCCAGCCAATGGCGGTAGGGTGATCACTAACGACTGTGGGTGGTTCATCCAAGCAATGTCTTCTGTGTGAAGGCCCGCACCATTGCCACGATCGCTCCCGCCATAGCAAGCGGCATCACTGTTAAATAGCTCACGGTAACTGCCAGCTTGCGGCACGCCGATGCGATAATTTTCACGTAATACAGGGGTGAAATTAAGCACAACCAGCACAAAGCTATTATCTAGGCCACGTCTGACAAAGCTAATCGTCGATTGGTCAGTGTCATGACAGTCTATCCAAGCAAAGCCTTCATGGTCAAAGTCTAAGGTATATAAAGCCGGAATATCTTTATAGAGTTTATTTAGGTCTGCATTGACTTGTTTGATGCCCTGATGCCAATGATGTCCCACATAGTCATCACCGAGTAAATGCCAGTCTAAACTACTATTCACGTTCCACTCACGGCCTTGGCCAAACTCGTTGCCCATAAAGTTGAGTTTTTTACCTGGGGCAGTCATCTGATAGGTCATTAGTAGGCGTAAATTAGCAAATTTTTGCCAACTATCACCGGGCATCTTATCTAACAGAGAATGTTTGCCGTGCACAACTTCATCATGTGAAAACGGTAATACAAAGTTTTCAGAGTAGGCGTACAGTTGCCCAAAAGTGAGCATGTCATGATAGTAGCGTCTATGCACAGGATCATTTTCTATATAAGCCAGCGTATCGTTCATCCAGCCCATATTCCACTTCATACTAAAGCCCAAGCCGCCTAAATATACGGGGCGTGACACCATAGGCCAAGCCGTTGATTCTTCTGCAATCGTGAGTACCCCAGTAAAGTCTTCACCAACCATTACATTCAGTTGCTTGAGGAATTCGATGACATCCAAGTTTTCACGGCCACCAAATTTATTTGGCAACCATTCACCTGCTTTGCGTGAGTAATCTAGATAAATCATAGAGGCCACGGCATCAACGCGTAGGCCATCAATATGAAATTCTTGTAACCAAAAGCTCGCATTCGCAATTAAAAAATTGCGGACTTCATTGCGGCCGTAATTGAATATATAAGTGCCCCAGTCTTGGTGCTCACCTAAGCGCGGGTCTTCATGTTCGTATAGTGCAGTGCCATCAAAACGCGCTAAAGCCCAGTCATCCTT
>CAIRXI010000060.1 GCA_903882525.1 uncultured Pseudomonadota bacterium
TACATTGCAGTTGGCCAAAGAAGCTGATGCAGTCCTATTAGGCGCTGTTGGCGATTGGAAATACGATACTTTAGAGCGTCATCTGCGCCCAGAACGTGGCTTGTTACGCATACGTAAAGAACTTAATTTATTTGCTAATCTGCGCCCAGCGTTGCTTTATCCTGAGTTAGCAGACGCTTCTACGCTTAAGCCAGAAGTGGTTTCTGGTTTGGATATTATGATTGTACGTGAACTGACTGGGGATATTTATTTTGGTCAACCACGCGGTATTAGTACTTTAGCTAATGGTGAACGCGAAGGTGTTAATACCATGCGTTATGCAGAGTCTGAAATTCGTCGTATTGGCCGTGTCGCTTTTGATATTGCGATGAAACGTAATAAGAAAGTCTGCTCAGTGGATAAAGCCAATGTGCTGGAATGTACTGAATTATGGCGTCAAGTGATGATTGAGCTTTCTGCAGAATACCCAGAAGTAGAGCTAAGCCATATGTATGTTGACAATGCAGCGATGCAGTTGATCCGTGCGCCTAAGCAGTTTGATGTGATGGTGACTGGCAATATTTTTGGAGATATCCTATCGGATGAAGCTTCTATGTTGACGGGGTCTATTGGCATGTTGCCTTCAGCTTCACTAGACGCCAATAACAAAGGGATGTATGAGCCTAGCCATGGCTCCGCACCTGACCTTGCGGGTAAAAATATTGCTAATCCACTGGCGACGATCTTGTCTGCTGCCATGATGATGCGCTATACATTCAACGATGAATTGCATGCATTAAAAATTGAAAATGCGGTTAAAAAAGCCCTAGCGCAAGGTTATCGTACTGCAGATATTGTCACTGCAGGTTGTAAAAAAGTATCTTGTAGCGACATGGGTAATGCCGTGCTTGCTGCGCTTAATTAGGACTGGGCTAAAATATGCTTAAGGTTGGTTTTATAGGTTGGCGCGGCATGGTAGGTTCGGTCCTCATGCAGCGCATGATGGAAGAAAATGACTTTGCGTTGATTGAGCCGCAGTTTTTCACTACCTCGCAAATAGGCGAGCCTGCCCCTAATGTAGGTAAAGATTCTGCGCCTTTGAAAAATGCAAAAAGCATTTCAGAACTTAAAGTGATGGATGTGATTGTGTCCTGTCAAGGGGGCGATTACACCAGTGAAATATTCCCTGCGTTGCGTGCAGATGGTTGGGCTGGACATTGGATAGATGCAGCTTCAACCTTGCGAATGGAGGACGATGCTGTCATCGTGCTTGATCCGGTTAACATGCATGTGATTCAAGATGCTTATGCGCATGGCAATAAAAATTGGGTTGGCGGTAACTGCACAGTTTCTCTGATGTTAATGGCTTTGCACGGCTTATTTAAGGCTGACTTAGTGCAATGGGCTACTTCAATGACTTATCAAGCGGCTTCTGGTGCGGGTGCGCAAAACATGCGTGAACTCCTTAAGCAAATGGGTGAAGCACATTTTGCTGCGAGTGATCTACTGGCTGACCCGGCCTCTGCAATTCTAGATATTGACCGTACCGTGGCTGGCACTCTCCGCGATGATAAGTTTCCTACCGCGCAGTTTGGCGTTCCACTGGCGGGTAGTTTGATTCCATGGATAGATAAAGATCTTGGTAACGGCCAAAGCAAAGAAGAATGGAAAGGTGGCGCTGAGACCAATAAGATTCTACGGCGTGAACAGAATCCAGTTGTAATTGACGGTTTGTGCGTGCGTATTGGTGCTATGCGTTGTCACTCACAGGCGTTAACCATCAAGCTCAAGCAAGAGGTTCCTTTGGATGAGATTACGCAAATGCTGGCAGAGGCGAACCCTTGGGCCAAGGTGATTCCAAATGAACGTGAGGCAAGTATGCGTGAACTTACTCCTGCTGCGGTCACTGGCAAGCTCAGCACCCCCGTAGGGCGACTGCGTAAATTAAATATGGGTAACGACTATTTATCTGCTTTTACGGTGGGTGATCAGCTTTTGTGGGGTGCCGCAGAACCTTTACGCCGCATGTTAAGAGTGTTAATTGAAAAATAACTTGCGCTTAATCACTGCGCTTGGCATTAGTTTCAGACTATTTATTGATGGTTGAAATTGTGTATAGGTTAAAGGTGAAACCAATATTAATGGCCATGTGCCTAGTGCTGATGCCTTTTTCAGGGTTTGCTGCTGGGTTAGGTAAATTGAGTGTTTCATCCAGTCTAGGTGAACCATTTAAAGCGCAGATTGAGGTTTTATCGGTTAGCGCTGACGAGATTGATAGTTTGGTGGCCACGATGGCCTCTGAAGAAACGTATATCGCCCAAGGCATTTCCCGTCTTGACATACATAGCAATATAGAAGTTGAGCTAGCTCAAAATCTAGACGGCACACCTGTTTTAACGCTGCACTCAAGCCAGCCTGTTAGCGACTCGTTTTTAGATATGCTTATTCAGTTAGATTGGGCTTCAGGTCGTTTGCTCCGTGAATACACCATTTTACTAGACCCGCCAGATTTGAAAGCCGCTACAGATGAAGCGTCTGCATTACCAAATGCACTACCATCTGTTGAAGTTTCTGTTCAACCTGTTGCTAGTAGCAGGGAGCCTTTAGCCGTAGATGCACCAAACTTCACAACTAAGCCTGGCGATTATTTAAATAAGATCGCGAAGCAATTGCAAGTTGATGGCGTGAGCATAGATCAAATGCTAGTCGGTTTATTTGACAATAATAAACAGGCGTTTATTCAAGGCAACATGAACCGCCTTAAAGTTGGCAAGATTATTAAAGTGCCTAGTCACGATAATCTTGTTGCCATTGATGAACGCCAAGCGAAACAGTTAGTACAGGTGCACACCGCTAATTGGAAAGCCTACAGGGGCTCATTAGCTAGTACAGTTGCTTTAGCACCAAATGCGTTAGAAGTGAATCAAAAACAAAATGCAACGGGGAAGATCACTGGAACAGCAGAACAGGTGGTCACGTCTAAAACTGGTACACAGAATATTGTTAAATTGTCTGCAGGTGTTAAAGAGGCTGCCAATCCATCAAAAGAGATGGAGGCTAAACTCACGATGCTTCAGGAAGAAAACACTGCGCAAGCAAAGTCATTAAAAGAAGCCCAAGAACGAACGGCTAATTTAGAAAAACAAATTGCAGATATGCGCCAATTACTGGCATTAAATAGCCAATTAATGGCCGAATTGCAAAAAAATACAGTAGCGAACATCGCAAAACCAGCGGTTCAACTTAACGCTTCGTTGCCGCCTTCTGACGGCGCTCAAGTGGCATCCACTTCACCTGATGACGTTGTAGTGATGACGCCAATCCCAGCTAAGCATGCAGTACTAGCTCGCGTCTTGATGGAGATTATGTTTGGTATTGTTGATTTAAGTGTGTTCATAGCGACCTTTGGCGTGGCGTTGTTGCTAGGTATTTTGTGGTTCATACGCAATAAACGTAAAAAAGCATTAGAAAAATTTGAGGTCAACGCTTTAAATTTAGATGAAATGCGCAACAAGGCTATTTTTGGCAATACTACTCATCGTAACAATACGGCTGATACGGCATTCTTAAAAGATTTTGCTCAAAGCGCTGGTGGTAGTTTCATGGACACGCCCGATGTGGATCCTATTGCTGAAGCAGAACTGGACATGGCCTATGGTCGTTACGAACAAGCGGAAGCTACATTAAAAAACGCCATTTCAAAATCACCTAAACACTACGAATTACACCTTAAATTATTAGAGCTTTATCGTGCACATCAAGATATGGTGGCGTTTGAGTCTCTTGCTCACACTCTTTTTGCTGAGCTAGGTGCTGACAGTCCTATATGGGCTAAGGTCGTTGAAATCGGTTCAGCAATAGACCCCACTAATGCTTTATACCAAGCAGTAACCGTCAGTACAAAGAAATCTAAAGCCTCTAGCGTAAAAGTCTCGGAAGAGTCGCCGATTGAATCGCAACAAGTTGGCGACCAATCCAAAGACGTTGTAATGGCGCATGTAGGTCAAAGTGCAGGCCATCCTGACGTAGCCGATATCTCTAATGCGATGGAAGCCATTAGTTTAGACTTCGAATTGGATTCAGCGAAAAAATCCAGTACTAAACCTGTGCCCACGCTATCCGAAGTGCTACAAGACCAGGGCATACAAAGAAATGCAAAGGGATTTGATTTTTCTTCAATCAGCTTTGATTTAGACGAAGCTGATACTAAGCCAGCAGTTGCTAAGCCGATCATTGATATTGCTACCCAAGCAGTGTCTGCAGGGGATGACCCGCAGGCCTTGGATTTAAAACTGGACCTAGTCTCGGCTTATATCGATATGGGGGATACAGAAGGTGCGCTTGTCCTGCTGGATGAGCTTAAAAAAATAGGGAATAAGCAGCAGAAATTGCGCGCTAAAAAATTACTAGCTAAATTAGTGTAGATTTGTAGCCCCTACAAAAAGCCGAGCCAATAGCTCGGTTTTTTTATGAGGGCGTTCAGAAATTTGATTGTGTCTCTATTTTTTGCCTGAATTCAGAGGATAATCTTGCCTATGCATCCATTTGTGAAAATATTGTGTTTTGTATTGATCCTTTTGCTGACGAATACGCTCAGAGATCAATGGCTAATTGCGCTATGTGCAGGCCTATGCCTCATGGCGGTATGGTCAAATAAGCGCAATTTTTTACGCGTTGTGAGGCGTATGCGCTGGCTATTTATATCTTTACTCATCATTTATGCATTTACGACGCCTGGAGAATATATCCCAGAATTATTAGCCTATGCTTCGCCCACTTACGAAGGGTGTGTATTAGGTTTATTGCAAATTACCAAACTATTGATTGCGCTGGCTAGCCTAAGCTTGTTGTTTGCTAGTAGTTCAAAGCAAGATTTAATCGCGGGTTTATATATGTTACTGACACCATTAAAGTTGTTTGGGCTTAATGGAGAGCGCTTTAGTGCTAGATTAATGCTGACGCTGGATTATGTTGAGGAGTTTGCTGTAGATACTAATCATAAGATGACTTTTAATCGATTAGATGCGATACACATGACGGTCAATGAAATGCCTGCGCCACAGGTAATAGATTTACAGCTTCCGGCATTTAATCAATCTGATTTGTGGGTCATTTTTACGATTATCATCAGCGTAGTCATACTCATTGCTAGGCATTTCTTCTAATGAGAATTGCACTCGGGTTATCCTATGATGGTGCGCATTTCTGCGGATGGCAAAGTCAGCCATCGGCATGTGGCGTGCAAGACGCGCTTGAAGTGGCTATCGGCAAAATTGCTCATCATGCCGTGCGTGTTCACGCCGCAGGCCGGACTGATACTGGTGTGCATGCGCTCGGCCAAGTGGTGCATTTTGACACAGTCAGCGTCAGGCCGACATCAGCTTGGGTGCGTGGTGTAAACGCACATCTCCCTGCTAGTGTTCGCGTGCAATGGGCCCATGTCGTAGATGACGAGTTCCATGCGCGTTTTTCAGCCTTTGCGCGTAGTTATCAGTACCTGCTTTATAACGCTGAAGTCGCGCCTGCACTCATGGTCGACAAATCGGGCTGGTTTCATGCACCGCTTGATTTTTCTGCCATGGCTGAGGCCGCAAGTTATTTGGTTGGGGAGCATGATTTTAGTGCGTTTAGAGCTTCTGAGTGTCAGGCTAAGTCACCAATTAAGCGCCTACATGTTGCTAAAGTGGAAGTGCAGGGGGCTTATTTCATTTTTGATTTTTCAGCAACTGCATTTTTACAGCATCAAGTACGCAATATGATTGGTGCATTAATCTACGTGGGTAAGGGTGCATATCCGCCGCTTTACATCAAGGAATTGCTGCAAAAACGTGATCGCACATTATCACCGCCTACGTTTTCCCCATGCGGCTTATATTTAACAGCGGTTGGTTATGATCCTAAGTGGGGGTTACCAATTGTCTCAGTGAGCGTGCAACGGGGCATGCAAGTGCTTATTTAGCGTTACAATAGCGCTTCGTTAAAGGCTAAATGCAGCTAAACGATATTTACGAGGATATTTTTTTGAGAGTAAGGGTCAAGGTTTGTGGCATCACGCGTCTAGAAGACGCACTAGCAGCTGTTAGGCATGGCGCTGATGCGATCGGGTTGGTATTTTATGGACCAAGCGCTCGCAATGTCAGTATTAGTCAGGCGGTAGAAATTGCCAATCACATCCCAGCCTTTGTAAGCGTCGTCGGTTTATTTGTCAACGCGGAAGCTGATTTTGTGCAACAAGTACTGTCAGAAGTTAAGTTGGATCTATTGCAATTCCATGGCGATGAAACGCCATCATATTGTGCTCAATTCCAGCGACCTTATATCAAAGCAATCCGCGTAAAACCTGATACAAATTTGTTACAATGTGCAGAAGATTTTTCATCGGCCAAAGGCCTGTTGTTAGACACATATGCTGAAGGTGTTGCAGGAGGGACTGGTCATGTGTTTGATTGGAGCTTAATCCCGCAACAGCTCATGAACATGCAACTCGGTTTGTTGCCACCGGTCATATTGGCGGGAGGGTTAACCTCAGCTAATGTGGCACAAGCGATAGCGCAGGTGAAGCCTTATGCAGTGGATGTAAGTGGCGGGGTTGAATCCGCTAAGGGCATTAAAGACATAGCCAAGATTGCTGTCTTTATGCAGCAAGTCAATATTTAATAAGTGGGTAGGCTTCAGCGCTGTAATGAGTCAGCGCGAGGGCTTACGCACGTTAAGACAAATAAATGTGGAGAATTAAACATGCAGCTTTATGACATGCCGGATGCACGTGGGCATTTTGGACAGTTTGGGGGTACCTTTGTAGCGGAAACGCTAGTTGAGGCACTCGATGAACTACGCTTGATGTATGAGAAATATCGCCATGATCCTGTTTTCTTAGCTGAATATGCCTACGATTTAAAACATTTTGTCGGCAGACCTAGCCCAATTTACCACGCAAAACGTCTGTCAGATAAAGTCGGTGGTGCGCAGATTTATTTAAAGCGTGAGGATTTAAACCATACTGGTGCGCATAAAATCAATAATACGATAGGTCAAGCCTTGCTTGCTAAGCGTATGGGTAAGCCGCGCGTGATTGCCGAAACCGGCGCAGGTCAGCATGGTGTTGCGACAGCCACTATTGCCGCACGTATGGGTTTAGAGTGCGTCGTCTATATGGGTAGTGAAGATATTAAGCGTCAAGCACCCAACGTATTTAGAATGAAATTGCTCGGCGCGACGGTCGTGCCAGTGGAGAGTGGCTCCAAAACTTTAAAAGATGCGCTCAATGAAGCCATGCGTGATTGGGTGACGAATGTGCATAATACGTTTTATATTATTGGCACGGTAGCAGGCCCACATCCCTATCCAATGATGGTCCGAGACTTTCAGGCCATTATCGGCATTGAAGCTAAACAACAAATGCAGGAAATGGTTGGGCGTCAACCAGATGCTGTGGTTGCCTGCGTAGGCGGCGGCTCTAATGCGATGGGTATTTTTTACCCTTATATTGATGTGCCTAATGTGCGTTTAATTGGGGTTGAAGCAGCAGGGCATGGCTTGGAAACGGGCATGCACGCAGCGCCTTTAACCACCAACAGTCCTGTAGGCGTACTTCATGGCAATCGTACCTATTTGATGCAAGATAATGATGGCAATATCATTGAAACACATTCAGTTTCAGCGGGTTTGGATTACCCTGGGGTGGGTCCAGAGCATGCTTGGTTAAAAGACATTAAACGTGCTGAATATGTTGCCATTACGGATGATGAGGCCATGGCGGCATTTCATAATCTATGTCGTACCGAGGGTATTATTCCTGCGCTGGAATCAAGTCATGCATTGGCGCATGCGGAGAAAATGGCTAAGACCATGCGCAAAGATGAAATAATTTTGGTTAATTTATCAGGTCGAGGCGATAAAGATATTAATACCGTTGCCAAACTCGCCAATATCACTTTATAAAAATAAGCTTATGTCACGTATCCAAACTACTTTTGCAACATTGAAACAACATGGCAAAACAGCCTTAGTCCCTTACATTACTGCGGGAGATCCTCATCCTAAGCATACGGTTAATTTGATGCATACATTGGTTAAATGTGGCGCAGATATGATTGAGCTTGGTGTGCCTTTTTCTGACCCGATGGCAGATGGTCCAGTCATTCAGCGTGCCAGTGAACGTGCATTAAAACATAAGGTCGGTTTAACGGCAGTCTTACAGATGGTGAAAGACTTTCGTGCCGTAGATCAAAAAACGCCGATTATCCTGATGGGTTATGCTAACCCGATTGAAGCCATTGGTGCGAAAGCGTTTGCCGATAGAGCCAAGGCGGCAGATGTAGATGGTGTGATTACCGTGGATTATCCTCCTGAGGAATGTGCTGTTTATGTGCAAGAATTGCGCTCACGCGATATTGATCCTATCTTCTTGTTATCACCGACCACTGAACCATCTCGTGTCGACTTGATTGTTAAACAGGCTAGTGGCTTTGTTTACTATGTCTCACTCAAAGGCGTTACCGGTGCCGCTAATTTAGATATTAATGAAGTGTCTGGACGCGTAGCCGAGATCCGTAAGAAAACAAATTTGCCAGTGGGTGTAGGTTTTGGTATTCGTGATGCCGCGACCGCTAAAGCGACAGCCGCAATCGCTGATGCTGTAGTGGTTGGCAGTCGCATCGTGACCACGATTGAATCTTCAACTGATGAAAATTTACTTCACAATGTGGCTGCATTGATGACAGAACTAAAAACTGCAGTAGATGCTGCTAAGCAGTAATCAGCATAAATATAAAGGGATGCCCAGATGAGTTGGTTAAATAAATTACCGCAAAAAATTAAACGTGTTGTTGGCGGAGATAAAAAAACAGTCCCTGAAGGACTGTGGAGCAAGTGTCCAGCCTGCCAGTCGGTTTTGTACCGTAAAGACTTAGAAGATAATGCAGAAGTGTGTCCAAAATGCGCGTATCACAACCGCATCGGTGCCCGCGCTCGCTTAGCGCAATTACTGGATGCTGATGGTCAATTTGAAATTGGCGCTCAAGTACAACCGATTGATCCACTGAAGTTTAAAGATAGCAAAACCTATGCGGAACGCATCAGAGAATCACAAAAATCTGTGGGTGAAACCGATGCGTTAATCGTGATGCAGGGCAGCATTAAAAGCGTGCCTGCTGTGGTTGCTGCTTTTGAGTTTAAGTTTATGGGTGGCTCTATGGGTTCGGTCGTTGGTGAGCGCTTTGTGCGTGGCGTACAAACTGCGATTGATAATAAAATGGCCTTCATCTGCATTTCTGCGAGTGGCGGTGCGCGTATGCAAGAGGGTTTGTTATCCTTAATGCAAATGGCAAAAACCAGTGCAGCGTTAACACAGCTAAGTAAAGCCGGGTTGCCATACATCTCAGTATTGACCGATCCTACTATGGGTGGTGTTTCAGCAAGCTTTGCGATGCTAGGCGATGTGATTGTGGCTGAACCACAAGCTTTAATTGGATTTGCCGGACCGCGTGTGATTGAGCAAACTGTTCGTGAAACTTTGCCTGATGGCTTTCAGCGCGCTGAGTTCTTATTAGAACATGGTGCTATTGATTTCATTATAGATCGTCGTGAAATGCGTACTCGTTTGGCTTCATTATTGGCTAACTTAATGCGCTTACCCGCAGTTGCTTAATAGGTATGCAACCCCCTGATTCAAAGCGTTAAAGTGTTTGATTTTCCGACTATTTTAATGCCAGTTAAAAATGGTATAAGCACTTTTCTTACGGCTAAACACCATTGATGAGCAAAGACCTACAGGCTTGGCTGACCTATATTGAGGGTCTGCACCCTAAATCAATCGCGATGGGATTGGATCGCGTTAAGGTCATGATTGATCGCTTGCAATTGCATCCGACATTTCCCATTGTTACTGTGGCTGGGACTAATGGCAAAGGCTCAACCTGCGCCATGTTGTCTCAAATTTATCTTCATGCAGGTTACCAAGTGGCTTGTTATAGTTCACCGCATTTAATGCGCTATAACGAACGCGTGCGAGTCAATGGTGTTGAAGCCACGAATCATGAATTGTGCGTAGCCTTTGCTGCAGTTGACTCTGCAAGACTCAGCGCAGGGGCTGTGATTGAACTCACTTATTTTGAGGTCGGTACCTTAGCGGCTATGTGGCATTTTATGCAGTCAGGTATTGATGTTGCCATCATGGAAATTGGCTTGGGTGGAAGGCTGGATGCAGTCAACGCATTTGAACCTAGCTGCGCCATTGTCACTACCGTTGATTTGGATCACCAGGACTTTTTGGGCGATACGCGTGAAGAAATTGCGTATGAAAAAGCTGGAGTCTTCCGCACTAGTGTGCCGGCCATTTGTGGTGATGAAGATCCACCAAAAAGGTTAATTGATTATGCCAACAGCATTGATGCACAACTAAAATATCTACATCATGACTTTGATTTTATTGGTAGCGATAATGATTGGCGCTTTTTTGCCGATGATGAAGTGCTTGGGCAGGTTAATTACACGTTACCTCTACCGGCGCTGACGGGAAGTTATCAGCTCAATAATGCAAGTTGCGCACTTGCTGCTGTTTCCGCTTTGAAGGGAAAGTTGCCAGTTGAACCCACGTCCATCGCGGTTGCTTTACAGGAAGTTAAATTGGCGGGGCGTTTCCAGGTAATCCCTGCCTCTACAAAGAATCCTGTGCCTTTAATTTTGGATGTAGCGCATAACCCCCATGCGGCGCACGCTTTGGCTGACAATCTGTATCACTACAAATTATCTAAGCCAGCAAGAACAGTGGCTGTTTTTGCGATGTTGGCAGATAAAGATGTTAATGGTGTCGTTAGCGCTTTGGTCGATGAATTTGATGCTTGGTATGTTGCTGGAATTGATCACGTACGTGGTGCATTAGCGCAAGATTTAGCCAATATTATTCATGCGTTACATCCGAGCGCTCAAGTTAAAACTTTTATTAATGCCGCTCAGGCTTACCAGCAAGCTTGCTTGGATTTAAAAGCTACAAATACTACGGAATCCTGTATACAGATGAATGAAAATGATAAAATAGTGGTGTTCGGTTCTTTTTACACGGTATCAAACGTTATGCAAGTACTTTATACGCAATCAAAAAGCTAATCTTTAAGGAAGCAGTAATGCCACCTGACTTACCTAACGAACAAGAACTCAGCCTAAAAAAACGTGCACGCCGCCGTTTAGTAGGTGCCATTGTGCTAGTCCTGCTAATGTTAGTGGTCTTGCCTAGAATCTTGCAAGACCGCGTTGCCCTTGTTCCACAAGAGGCCATTAAAATTACCATGACAGAATCTGCTGATCATCAACAGTTAAATGCCGCATCAGTCGCGGGCACTCCTGTGCAGACGCCAACCCTTCCTCAGGTTGACCCGAATTTAGACTCAGCAACCAAGACGCCGGTTCCAGAGACTCCCACGCCTGCTGGGCTGGCAGAAAAAAGCGATAATTTAAAGTCTGTAAACAATAACGCTGACAGTAAGAATACCTTAGCGCTGGAGTCTATTGCTAAAGATGCTAAAACCACAGACCAGAAAGTCACGGAACCTAAGGCTACCCTTGCAAATGGACTGCGCTTACCTGATGTGTCAGAGCCTAAAGTTTCAGATTTAAAACTTGTAGACAGTAAGCCTTTAGTGGCCAAAGTTGTAGATAGCAAGATTGACGACGTTAAAACAACGCAGAAAAAAGACGGTAATTTTAGTATTCAGGTTGGGGTGTATTCAGAAGTCGCAAATGTGAAGCAGTTGCAAGCCAAGCTTAAGCAAACTGGCTTTAGCTCTCATACGCAAAAAATCACTACGCCTAAAGGCGAAAAAATACGTTTACGCGCAGGTAGTTTTGTTACGCGCCAAGAAGCGAATGCTGCAATAACTAAATTACAAAAAATAGGCTTATCTGGGATGGTGGTTAGTAATGAATAAGTTACGTACCCAACGCATGTTAGTTGCAGTCACTGTCGGATATAAGTTTCGATGACCAGTTTTGATTATGCTGTGATTGTGATTGTCAGTCTTTCTGTCATTGTCAGTGTGATGCGCGGATTGCTTAAAGAAGTGCTAGCAATTTTAGGTTGGGTAGTGGCATTTTATGTTGCCAAAACCTACTCAAGTCAAATTCTTCCAATGATGCCCGTTGAAATTCCTACCGAATCATTACGTATGCTGGCTTCTTTTTTAGTGCTGTTCGTGGCTACTTTAATTGTATCTAGCCTACTGGCAATTGCGCTAGCGTCGATTTTTAAGAAAATGGATTTGGGCTGGCTCAATCGTTCACTTGGTGCACTTTTTGGTTTAGCGCGTGGTGTATTGATTGTAGGGATTATTGTCTTTTTAGCTGGTTTAACCTCTATTCCACAGGATGCGCGTTGGCGAAATGCCATGTTTAGTGCGCCATTAGAGGCGTTGGTGGTCAGCGCCAAACCATGGGTGGCAGGCAATATGGCCACTTACATTAAGTACGACTAGGTTAAAGCTCGCTATTTCATATTACAGAATTAATCACTTAAGGCTTTATACATGTGCGGAATTATAGGCATTGTAGGTAAAAATCCAGTCAATCAGTTGTTGTATGATGGTTTGCTGGTGTTGCAACATCGTGGTCAGGATGCCGCAGGCATTGTCACCACGGATGGCAATACATTTTTTATGCATAAAAATAATGGGTTGGTGAAGGATGTATTCCAAACTCGCCATATGCGTAGCCTAATCGGTAATGTTGGCATCGCTCACGTACGTTATCCTACCGCAGGCTCTTCAAGTGCTGCTGAGGCGCAACCGTTCTACGTGAACTCACCCTTTGGTATTGTGCTTGGTCATAACGGAAATTTAACCAATTCAGCACAATTAAAAACTGAGATGTTCCGTCAGGATTTACGCCATATCAATACCAGCTCAGATTCAGAAGTGCTGCTTAATGTATTGGCGCATGAGATTGAGCGAACAGCTCATAATGCAGTGCTAAATACGGATATGGCTTTTGATGCAGTTGCTGGCGTGCACAAGCGCTGTAAAGGCGCTTACGCGGTCGTTGCTATGATTGCTAATTTTGGTTTACTGGCTTTTCGCGATCCTAACGGCATACGTCCGTTAGTCATTGGTAAGAGTGAAACTGAAAAAGGTACTGAGTATATCGTAGCCTCCGAAAGCGTAGCTTTAGATGTTCTGGGATTTAAAATGGTTCGCGATGTGGCGCCAGGCGAAGCCATCTTTATTGATATGGATGGCAATTTCTTCTCAAGGCTATGTGCTGCTGACGCCAAGCTTAACCCCTGTATTTTTGAGTATGTCTATTTGGCGCGTCCTGATTCAGTGATTGATGGTGTTTCTGTCTATCAAACGCGCTTGGATATGGGTAAAAGTTTAGCTGAAAAAATTAAACGTGAATGGGCCGATAAAAAAATTGACGTGGTCATTCCGATTCCAGACACTAGCCGTCCTAGCGCATTGCAAGTTGGGATTGCGTTAGGCTTGGATTATCGTGAAGGTTTCATTAAAAATCGCTATATTGGCCGTACGTTCATTATGCCGGGTCAAGCCTTGCGTAAAAAATCGGTACGCCAAAAATTAAATCCTATCGGCATAGAGTTTAAAGGCAAAAATGTATTATTGGTCGATGATTCGATTGTGCGTGGCACCACCTCACAACAAATCGTACAAATGGCCAGAGACGCTGGTGCTAATAAGGTTTACTTTGCTTCAGCTGCGCCACCAGTACGTTTTCCTAATGTGTACGGCATTGATATGCCTAGCCGCGATGAATTGCTTGCGACGGATCGTACTGACGAGCAAATTTGTCAGGAAATTGGTGCCGATGCGCTTATCTATCAAGACTTAGATGCGTTGGTTGCTGGTGTCCAGTTGAGTAACCCTAGTATTAAGAATTTCGATTGCTCCTGTTTTGATGGAAAATACGTTACGGGTGATATCGATGAAGCATATTTAGCTAACATCGAAGCTGCGCGCGGTGATGGAAGTGGAAACGCGAAGCCATCTAATTCAAGCACGCAGATGGATTTAAATCTGATTGAAAGTGAAGATTTTGAAGAGTCTGCGGAAGCGCTTCCGCAATAAACGAGCGAGCCAATTGTTATGAAAACCCCACAATACCATCCAGAAACGCTTAGTGTACGTGCCGGTAGTGAAGCCACTGAATTCGGCGAGAACTCGGAAGCTTTATTTTTAAACTCCAGCTTCAGGTTTAAAAATGCAGCGCAAGCAGCTGCGAGGTTTGGCGGAACAGAGCCAGGTAATATTTATTCACGTTTTACCAATCCTACCGTCACTATGTTTCAAAATAAACTAGCGGCATTAGAGGGTGCGGAGCAATGTGTGGCAACCTCTAGCGGCATGGCTGCCATATTGGCTTGTGTCATGGGCTTATGTTCAGCCGGCGATCATATTGTGGCGTCGCGTAGTATTTTTGGCACCAGTGTGCAGTTGTTCTCTAACATCCTCAAGCGCTGGGGTTTGGAAGTGAGCTTTGTGTCACTGACTCATCCGGAAGAGTGGACGGCAGCGGTTAATAGCAAGACTAAATTATTTTTTGTTGAAACCCCCTCAAATCCGCTGACGGAAGTTTGTGATATTCGCGCTCTGGCGGATATCGCACATCAAGCAGGTGCTTATTTAGTGGTCGATAACTGCTTCTGTACGCCCGCCATACAAAAGCCATTAACCCTTGGCGCTGATATCATTATTCATTCAGCAACGAAGTATATAGACGGACAGGGTAGGTGTTTAGGTGGTGCAGTTTTAGGCAGCAAAGTGCTTATGGAGCCTGTTTATGGCTTCTTACGCACTGCTGGCGTTACCATGAGTGCATTTAATGCTTGGGTATTTTTAAAAGGTCTAGAAACGCTTTATGTACGTATGGAAGCGCATTCAAGTAAAGCGCTAGCGCTTGCTACTTGGTTGGAGGCGCAGCCTCAAGTGACCCGCGTATACTATCCTGGCTTAGCCTCGCATCCGCAACATCAACTGGCAATGCAGCAACAGTTAAGCGGTGGTGGCATTGTGAGTTTTGAAGTTAAGGCTAAGGCCGGGCAATCTCAGCAGGAGGCTGCATGGGCTTTAATTGATGCCACTCAACTGATTTCAATTACCGCCAATTTGGGTGATGCCAAAAGCACCATCACGCACCCAGCCACTACGACCCATAGTCGTGTGACGCAAGAAGCTCGCACTGCAGCAGGCATTAGTGATAGCTTGGTTAGAATTGCGGTAGGTTTGGAGCATGTTGAAGACTTAATCGCTGACCTGCAGGTGCTAACACAGGCGTAAACTTGGTTGGCAGGTAAAATGGCCGACAGTCCCCCGTATTTCACTATAAATCCTAGCTATTTCAAGTTGAAATAAATCCTAAAAATTTCTATGCATCCTAACGCATGCTAATGCGTTCTAGTACGGCTTAAAATCTACAATTCCCAGCCTTATTTATGCTAGAATTTGTGCTACATAAAAACCATTAAAAGTTAGTCTACACATGGATCAATTCGCTAAAGAAACCCTGCCAATCAGCTTAGAAGATGAGATGCGCCGTTCATACCTAGATTACGCAATGAGCGTAATCGTAGGCCGTGCACTTCCAGATGTGCGGGATGGTTTAAAGCCGGTGCATAGACGTGTTTTATTTGCCATGCACGAATTGTCAAATGACTACAATAAACCGTATAAAAAATCTGCACGTATTGTCGGTGATGTGATCGGTAAATACCATCCTCATGGTGATACAGCTGTTTATGACACAATCGTGCGTATGGCGCAAGATTTTAGTCTGCGTTATATGCTGGTGGATGGTCAGGGTAACTTTGGTTCAGTCGATGGTGACAATGCTGCGGCGATGCGATATACCGAAATTCGTATGTCAAAGATTGCGCATGAGTTATTAGCCGACATTGACAAAGAGACTGTAGATTTTGGTCCTAACTATGATGGTAGTGAGCATGAGCCGCTGATTATGCCTGCGCGTATTCCGAATCTGCTGATTAACGGTAGTTCTGGCATTGCTGTGGGTATGGCGACCAATATTCCCCCTCATAATTTAAACGAAGTATTAGACGCTTGTTTTGCTTTGCTTAAAGACCCTGAAATGGGCATTGAAGAATTAATTGAACTCGTTCCAGCACCAGATTTTCCAACTGCCGGTATTATTTATGGCACGGTAGGGGTGAAAGAAGGCTATCGCACTGGTCGTGGTCGCGTGGTCATGCGCGGACGTACCCATGTTGAAGACTTAGAACGTGGGGGTCGTCAGGCTCTGATCGTTGACGAGTTACCATACCAAGTCAATAAAAAAACCTTCGTTGAGAAGATTGCTGAATTAGTTAACGAGAAGAAAATAGAAGGTATTTCTGACTTACGTGATGAATCAGATAAATCTGGTATGCGCGTAGTGATTGAGTTGAAGCGTGGCGAGATTGCTGAGGTTGTTTTAAATAACCTTTATAAACAAACGCAGTTGCAAGATACCTTCGGTATGAATATGGTGGCCTTGCTTGATGGCCAGCCAAGATTACTTAATCTTAAGCAAATGTTGGAGGCGTTCTTACGTCATAGACGTGAAGTGATTACACGTCGTACTGTATTTGAGCTTAAAAAAGCGCGCGCACGTGGACATGTGTTAGAAGGTTTGGCGGTAGCACTTGCCAACGTTGATGACATGATTGCACTCATTAAAGCTGCACCAACTCCACCTGAAGCTAAAGTAGACTTGATGGCTAAAGTTTGGCAATCGCCAGTAGTAGAAGAAATGCTTAAACGTGCAGCCATGGAAGCTTCACGCCCTGAAGGCATGAGTGTTGACTTTGGGTTAACGCCAAATGGTTATAAGTTGAGTGATGTGCAAGCGCAAGAAATTTTGCAAATGCGTTTGCAGCGTTTAACGGGTCTTGAGCAAGATAAGATAGTCAGTGAATACAAAGAAGTGATGGATATTATTGCGGACTTGCTAAATATTCTAGCTACACCGGCACGCGTCACCACTATTATTACTGATGAACTGACTGAGATCAGAAAGCAGTTTGGTGATAAACGCCGTAGTGAAATTGTGGTGAATGCGCAGGATTTATCGCTAGAAGATTTCATTACACCGCAAGACGTAGTAGTGACCTTGTCACATACGGGCTATGTGAAATCACAGCCTTTAGATGAGTATCGTGCGCAACGTCGCGGCGGTCGTGGCAAGCAAGCAGCACCTACTAAAGAAGATGACTTTATTGACAAGATGTTTGTCGCGAATACGCATGATTACATTCTATGTTTTAGTAGCCGTGGACGTGTCTACTGGCTGAAAGTGTATGAAGTGCCACAAGGCAGTCGTATTGGTCGCGGTAAGCCAATTGTTAATTTATTCCCGCTTGAAGAAGGCGAAAAGATTAACGCCATTCTTTCAGTCAAAGAGTTTGACGAAAATCACTATATATTCATGGCAACCGCACGCGGTACTGTGAAGAAAACAGCCTTAATCGAATTTGCCAACCCACGTAAGTCAGGCATTATCGCCATTAATTTAGATGACGATGACTACCTGATTGGTGCAGAAGTGACCAATGGCTCTAATGATATCGTCCTGATTTCTAATGGCGGTAAAGCAGTATGGTTTGATGAGGAAGATGTCCGTGGGATGGGCCGTAATACCCGTGGTGTACGTGGTATGAAGCTACAAAAAGATCAGCAAGTATTGTCGCTACTCATTGCCGAAGATGACAAACAAACCGTATTGGTGGCCACTGAGAATGGCTATGGAAAACGTACCGTATTAGCTGATTTCCGCCACTCTGGCCGCGGCACGCAAGGCGTGAAAGCGATAGCCATCAGCGAGCGTAATGGTTTGGTAGTGACGGCGAAGTTGGTGAATGATGAAGATGAAATTATGCTAATCACCACTGGTGGTGTCCTTATTCGTACGCGCGTTCACGAAATTCGTGAACTGGGTCGTGCGACACAAGGCGTTAAGTTGATTAACTTGGGTGAAGGTGAAAAACTTTCAGGACTAGAGAAAATTGTTGAAACGGATGACGGTGATCTTGATTCAAGTGTAGAAGACGAAGCTTAAATAGTTACCCATTTTGATGAAAAAAATCTATAACTTTTCTGCGGGTCCTGCTGTACTACCTAGACCAGTGTTAGAGCGTGCTCAAGCTGAAATGCTAGATTGGCATGGTTCTGGTATGAGTGTGATGGAAATGTCGCACCGTGGTAAAGAGTTCACTGGGATACTAGCTAAAACCGAAGCTGATTTGCGGTCGTTGCTTAATATTCCTGTGAATTACAAAGTGTTGTTTTTGCAAGGTGGCGCCATTGCTGAAAATGCGATGATTCCGTTGAACCTACTCGGTGGAAAATCTGCAGATTATGCAATTACCGGCGGTTGGAGTAAGCGTAGCGTTGAAGATGCCAGTGCTTACGGCCATATTAATGTGGTTGCCAGTAGCGAGAATGATCACTTCACACATGTGCCTGCCTATGCTGATTGGCAGTTAGATCAGAACGCAGCCTATTTGCATGTGTGCACGAATGAAACAATGAGCGGTGTTGAGTTTGATGGCCTCCCGGATAGCCATGGTGTGCCTATTGTGGCTGATATGTCGTCACATATACTGTCCCGTGTCATTGATGTTAGCCAATATGGTGTCATTTATGGTGGCGCACAGAAAAATATTGGTCCTGCAGGGTTGTGTATCGTCATTGTGCGGGATGATTTGCTAGATCGCGCTTCACCACTAACCCCGGCCGTGTTCAACTGGAAAGACCAGGCGGAAAATCATTCGATGATTAATACCCCTGCAACCTACAGTATCTATATCGCCGGCTTGGTGTTTGAATGGTTGATCGCAGAAGGTGGCGTGGCAGCTATAGAGCAGAAAAATATTGCCAAAGCGAAGTTGCTGTATGACTATATTGACAGCACTGAATTTTATGCCAATCATGTCGCGGTTAATAATCGTTCACGCATGAATATTCCATTTTTCTTAGCTGACGAGCGCTTAAATGATGCGTTTTTAAAGGGTGCGGAAGCGCAAGGTTTACTTCAACTGAAAGGACATCGAAATGTTGGCGGTATGCGTGCTAGCATTTACAATGCAATGCCAATGTCAGGCGTTGAAGCCTTGGTATCTTATATGCAACAATTTGAATCTACACATTCATAATGTCAGAACAACTTAAACAACATCGCGACCAAATCGATGCCATTGATGAGCAGGTATTAAAGCTAGTCAATGAGCGCGCTAAACTTGCACGCCATATTGGTAGTTTAAAAAATGATGGCGTCATCTATCGGCCGGAGCGCGAAGCGCAGGTGTTAAGGCGATTACAGGCGAGCAACGCTGGGCCACTTTCTAATGAAGCGGTTAGTAATGTATTTCGTGCAGTGATGTCTAATTGCCGTGCGTTGGAAAAAGAATTGTCCATCGCCTTTTTAGGCCCACTAGGCACCTACAGTGAAGAAGCTGCGCTTAAGCAGTTTGGTTTGGGTTGCAGTGCGGTCGTTTGTGGTTCGATTGATGAAGTGTTTCGTACCGTTGAAGCTGGACAAGCTGATTATGGCGTCGTGCCAGTCGAAAACTCCACTGAAGGCGCTATCGGTTTAACGCTGGATTTATTGTTGGCGAGCCCATTAAAAATTTGCGGCGAAATATCTTTACCGATTCACCATTGTTTGCTTTCTAGCCAAGCTGATATCAGCAAGATTAGCCATATTTTTTCACATGTACAATCACTTGCGCAATGCCATGAGTGGTTAAATCGCATGGTGCCCAGCGCAACGCGTGAAGCGGTAACAAGTAATGCACGTGCCGCACAGATGATTCATGATTTAGTCGCAAGTGAAGATACATTTGCGGCCGCGATAGCCAGCAAGCGTGCAGCGGAACTGTTTAACCTCAATGTGTTGGCTGAAAATATTGAAGATGATGTCAAAAATACCACACGATTCTTAGTGATTGGTCAGCACGATGTTGCGCCATCAGGGACGGATAAGACTTCATTGGTGATGACCACTAAAAATAAACCTGGCGCGATGATCGACTTATTGGAGCCACTCTCTCGGCATGGCGTTAGCATGACCAAGCTGGAGTCGCGTCCTTCTAAGCAAAACCTTTGGGATTATGTGTTTTTTGTCGATATTGAAGGGCATCAAACTGATGGACATGTGCAGGCTGCCTTGCAGGACTTGCAAACGCGGGCATCATTTCTCAAGGTGTTGGGTTCGTATCCAGTCGCTGTAATTTAACTAAGATTTTTTATGACTTCACCCAGCCTATCTAGTTTAGCTCCAGATTATATTCGTGCGATTAAACCTTATCAAGGCGGCAAGCCTATTAGTGAGCTTGCGCGTGAAATGGGGCTTAATGAATCGGATATCGTTAAGTTAGCTTCTAATGAAAATCCACTAGGCATTAGTCCTAAAGCACAAATGGCCATTGATGATGCGGTTTTTGATGTGGCGCGTTACCCAGATGGTAATAGCTTTGCGTTACGTACCGCAGTTGCAGAGAAATTCAATGTTTCACATCAGCAGATTGTGTTTGGCAATGGTTCTAATGATATTTTAGAACTGGTCGCGCGCGCCTTTTTGCACACAGATTGTGAGGTCATATACTCGCAACATGCTTTTGCAGTGTATGGTTTAGTCACACAAGCCGTTGGGGCGACTGCAGTAGTAGTTCCAGCTATTGCTTATGGGCATGATCTTGATGGGTTTTTAAAAGCCATTACGCCTAAAACGCGCTTAATCTTTATTGCCAATCCTAACAACCCGACAGGGACACTCATCGATAAAGAGGTGTTGCACGCGTTTTTAGCGCAAGTACCTAAACATATGTTGGTAGTGTTGGATGAAGCTTATGACGAATATTTATCTGCAGCCCATAAATCTGAAGCCATTAATTGGTTAAGTGAGTTTGATCATTTGATTATTTCAAGAACATTCTCTAAGGCCTATGGGCTCGCTGGTTTGCGCGTAGGTTTTGGATTGATGCATCAGGATGTAGCCGCCATCTTAGATCGAGTACGCCAGCCATTTAATGTTAATAGCATTGCACAGGCAGCTGCCGTGGCGTCTTTGGCTGACGATGACTTTGTTCAACGTAGTTATGCTCTGAATCAAGCGGGTATGGCGCAATTGACACAAGGCCTTGAAGCGATCGGCCTAGACTATATTCCATCGAGCGCTAACTTTGTCAGTTTTGCCGTTGCAGAGGCGGCTTTAGTTAATCAAAAGTTACTACAAAAAGGCGTCATTGTGCGTCCGATTGCCAATTATGAAATGCCTAATTTCCTGCGCGTGAGTGTGGGATTATTTAGTGAAAATGCGCGTTTTTTAAGCGCGCTGACAGAAATATTGAACGATAAATAAGATATGACCAATCAACCAACATCAATGCACGAAAATTTAACCTACGAAAAGCTGGCCACGGATGATGTGCGTATTCGTGATATCAAAACCTTGATTACGCCACTAGATTTGCTCAGTCGCCTGAAAGAAAGTCCCGCATCAACGCAGAACATTATCAAGACGCGTGCCGCTATTCATAATATATTGCATCAGACTGATGATCGATTACTGGTCATTATCGGCCCATGTTCCATTCATGATAGCGATGCTGGGTTGGAATATGCGCGACGCTTAATGGATCTTAGAAATAGTTTAAGTGCAGAACTCGTGATTGTAATGCGCGTTTATTTTGAGAAGCCACGCACGACCGTAGGTTGGAAAGGATTGATTAATGATCCACATCTTGATGGCAGTTACCAGATTAATGAAGGCTTAGCTTTAGCGCGAAAATTCTTGTTAGATGTGAATGAGCTAGGTATGCCAGCTGGTGCGGAATTTTTAGATACGATTACGCCACAATATATTGCTGATTTAGTCAGCTGGGGCGCCATCGGAGCGCGGACAACGGAATCTCAGGTGCATCGTGAGCTCGCTTCTGGGTTATCTTGCCCAGTAGGCTTTAAAAATGGTACGGATGGGAATGTCCGTGTGGCGATTGATGCAATTAAAACGGCTCGAAGTCCACATCACTTTCTCTCAGTGACCAAAGAAGGGCAGTCTGCCATTATATCCACCGCAGGCAATGATGATTGTCATGTCATCCTTCGTGGTGGAAAACTACCGAATTTTGATGCAGTCAGTGTAGAAGCAGCCTGTACAAAACTGGCGTCTGCAGGTTTAGTGCCAACGTTAATGATTGATTGCAGTCATGGCAATTGCCAAAAGCAGTATTTGATGCAAAAAGAGGTGGCACAGGATGTGGCCACACAAATTGCAGCAGGTGATGGTCGCATTATGGGCGTCATGGTGGAATCTCATCTTAATGAGGGTCGCCAAGAACATAGCATAGGCGAGCCCTTAGCCTACGGACAATCGATTACGGATGCTTGCTTAGGTTGGGCCGATTCCGTTGAGGTGCTCAATCTGTTAGCGGCGGCAGTGCGGGAACGTCGCCAAAAATCTAAATAATGTCAGATAGCGCCGTTTTAAGGCGCGCTATCATGAATTTACGTAGTGATTAATAAGTAAGTTAGCGGTTATGGTGAAATGTAAACAAGCGCAAAATGCATTCAACGTTGTAGCACTTTTAGCAGCAACGAATACGATAACTTACAAAAAAGGAATTAATCATGTGGACTACACCAGCAGCTACAGAAATGCGTTTTGGCTTTGAAGTAACTATGTATGTAATGAATAAATAATTAGCGTTAAAGCTAAGTAAATAAAAAGGCTGCCGCAAGACAGCCTTTTTTTATGAAAATAAACAGTTTTTTGAATCGTAGAGAGTTATGCACATACATGTATTAGGCGCCGGTGCCGGCGGTGGTTTTCCGCAGTGGAATTGCAATTGTTTTAATTGCGATGGCTTACGTAAGGGCACCATTAAAGCCACCAAGCGTACGCAGTCATCAATATGTGTCAGCAGTGATGGCGTAAATTGGGTATTGTTCAACGCATCCCCTGATGTATTGCAACAGATTCAAGATTTTGCGCCATTACAACCAGGTCGCGCCATACGCGACAGTGGTATACAGGCAATCGTATTAATTGATGCCCAAATTGACCACACTACGGGCCTGTACATGCTACGTGAAGGTGCCGTTAAGCGTGAAATCTATTGTACTGACATGGTCTATGGGGACCTGACCTCAGGTAATCAAGCGTTGAATATTCTAGGTTTTTACTGTGGTATTAACCACCATAATGTGCCCATTGATGGCAAAGACAGCTTTACAATTCCCAGTGTGCCTAACCTTAAATTTACTGCAGTGGCCTTAAAAAGTGCTGCGCCGCCATATTCACCTCATCGCAATGACCCTCACCCAGGCGACACGATAGGTGTGCTTATTGAGGAAATTAGCACGGGTAAGAAGTGCTGGTATTCACCAGGATTGGCGGAAATTGAACCCCATTTGCCAGCATTGATGAATCAAGCGGATTGCATTATGGTCGACGGCACTTTTTGGACAGATACCGAGATGATTGATCTTGGTTTAATGACCAAAACAGCGCGTAGTATTGGGCATAATCCGCAATCAGGCCCTGGTGGCATGATAGAAAAGTTAGATGAATTCGGTAAGGTACGCAAAGTGCTGATTCACATCAATAATACCAATCCAATTTTAAGAGAAGATTCTGCTGAGCGTGCCGAGCTGACTCAACATGGGATTGAAGTGGCGTTTGATGGCATGGATATTATTCTTTAGGAGACTGCAATGAACGCAATGACCAATCAAGATTTACCGTGGACGCGTGAAGAGTTTGAAGAAAAGTTACGGGAAAAAGGTAAGGGTTATCATATCTACCACCCGATACACGTCATGATGTATGAAGGAAAGATGACGAAACAACAGTTGCAATGCTGGGTAGCCAATCGTTTTTATTACCAAATCGCCATTCCGCAGAAAGATGCCGCTATTTTATCTAATTGCCCAGATAAAGAAGTGCGCAAAGAATGGATTGTCCGCATTACTGATCATGATGGTGTCGGTGACCAAGTGGGCGGTATTGAAGCTTGGATCCAATTGGGTCAGGCCGTAGGCTTAAGTCGTGATGATGTGACTTCGCTTAAGTTTCTAAGTCCAGGGGTAAAGTTTGCTGTTGATGCGTATGTGAATTTTGCGCGTCAGCGTCCTTGGCAAGAGTCCGTTTGCTCATCATTAACTGAGTTATTTGCACCCCATATTCATCAGCAACGCATTAGCTCATGGCCGAGCATGTATCCATGGATTAATGAAGACGGCTTAGTCTACTTTAAAAAGCGTTTAACAGAAGCCCGTCGTGATGTTGAGCAAGGATTGAGCGTGACGTTGGACTACTTCAGCACATCTCGTGAGATGCAGTTGAAAGCTTTGGATATTCTGCAGTTTAAACTGGACGTTCTGTGGGTCATGGCCGATGCCATTATGCTGGCATGCGCCGATGTAAAAGTTGAAGGCAAAGACTATTTGCGCCAACCTGTGATTCATTTTAGTTAAAAAGGTCGGCAATGGAAATCGCAATCCTACATACAGATGTCTACGCGCTTGCGCACCATCATCGCTTTCAATGGGAAGAAGCGCAACAAAACTATGTCATTCTTTTCCCTGAAGGCATGGTCAAGTTACATGGTGGGGCGGGCGAAGTGATTAAGCGTGTCGACGCCAAAGCGACTGTAGGCGAAGTGGTGGCTGACTTAGTCAAGACGTTTCCTGATGCGCCTAATATTGAAGCAGAAATTATCGGCATGTTTGAGATGGCGTTAAGCAAGGGTTGGTTGCGTAAAGTTTAGTGATGCATTTTGCGTTTAGCCTGAGAAAAAATGGCTAAGAGCAAAAATCATTAATTGTGAAAATTCAGGAGTAGCAAAATGACACAAGCCTCTTTGGGTGAGTCGGCAGTACAAAAAGTTGTCCATGCGCAGCAAAATAATGGCGTTGCGGCATCTAAAACTAATACCCAGCCTTTATGGTTATTGGCAGAGGTCACTTATCGCTGTCCACTGCATTGTGCCTTTTGCTACAACCCGACTGATTACGATAAGCATACACAGAACGAGCTCTCTACTGAGCAATGGATACAGGCGTTACGAGATGCACGTA
>CAIRXI010000061.1 GCA_903882525.1 uncultured Pseudomonadota bacterium
AGGTAATTTAGGCCGCAGTGTGATTAAGATTTCTGCGGTGCCTGAAGATCGCCACATTATTGAGGCGCCAGCCATTGTATTTGATGCCCAAGAAGAGCTGTTGGCTGCATTTGACCGTGGCGAGTTGGAGCGTGATTTTATTGCTGTGGTGCGTTTCCAAGGTCCTAAAGCCAATGGTATGCCTGAGTTGCATAAGCTGACGCCACCTTTGGCTGTGCTGCAAAACAAAGGATTTAGAGTGGCGATTGTGACCGATGGTCGCATGAGCGGTGCGTCAGGGAAAATCCCAGCGGCTATTCACTTAAGTCCAGAAGCTTCTGCCGGTGGTCCGTTAGCTAAAGTGCATACAGGTGATATTATTCGTTTAAATGCAACAGTGGGTATGGTCAACGTGCTTGTAGATGAGGATGAATGGGCTGAGCGTGCAGTGGCAGAGTTGTCTGATACTAAGCGCCATCAGAATGCGCACGGCTTTGGTCGCGAGTTATTTGGTGGGATGCGACGCAATGTATTGTCAGCAGAAGAGGGTGCAATCACCTGGCTATAGTCGTTTAAAAATATAATTTATGCCGAGGAGGCTCAGTATTGTATGAGTAGCTCAACCCCAGTCAATCATCAATTAATTTTAACTTAGGTAGAAACATGAACACATTAGATTTAGCCAACTATGGCCCAGTCATTCCAGTCATCGTGATTAATCGCGTTGAAGACGCTGTGCCTATGGCCGCAGCTTTGCTTGAAGGTGGTATTCGCGTTTTAGAGATAACCTTACGTACTTCATGTGCATTGGCCGGTATGGAAGCGATTGCTAAGGCTTTGCCAGAAGCTATTATGGGCTCAGGTACTGTGCGTAATCTGAAAGATGCACAAGCCTCTAAAGATGCAGGGTGTCAGTTTGCTGTGAGCCCAGGTTACACTAGTGAGTTAGGTTTATTTACCCGCAAGATTGGTTTGCCATTATTACCAGGGGTTTCTACAGGCTCTGAAATCATGATGGCAAATGCTGATGATTATTACTTCTTGAAATTATTCCCAGCGGTTGCAGTGGGTGGCATTAATTTACTTAAAGGTTTTTCTGGCCCTTTTGGTGATGTTAAATTCTGTCCTACTGGCGGCGTAACCGTGGATTCAGCTCCACAATTTTTAGCTTTACCTAATGTAGTGGTTTGTGGTGGCACTTGGTTGACACCGGCTGATGCAGTCGCGCGTGGCGATTGGGCACATATCACCAAATTAGCTAAAGAAGCGAGTGCTATTAAAGCGGCTTAATCGCAGCTTCATTTAGCACTTGATTTATAATTAGGGTTTAGACCTTAGAGATTTCTAAGGGCTAAACCCTTTTTTATTGGGATTGATTTTGAAGATTGAAATACAACAATATAAATCTATCGTGTTCGATTGCGATGGTGTGGTGCTGGACTCAAACGTGTTAAAAACGGAAGCTTATTTTCGTACCGCTAAGAACTTAGGAGCAAGTGACGAGGAAGCACAAGCCTTGGTTGATTATCATGTGCGCCTAGGGGGGATTTCGCGTTATCACAAGTTTGATTATTATTTGCGCGAGATTTTGCAAAAGCCTGCTACAAAAGAAGCCATTCAAGTGTTATTGGATGAATTCGGTCGAGAGCTAGAGGTCGGCTTAATGCAATGCGAGATGGCGGCAGGATTAGAAGCGCTACGAGCCAGTACGCCCAATGCGCAGTGGTCTATATTGTCCGGTGGTGATCAGCAAGAACTTCGCAAATTGTTTGCTAATCGACATACCGATCATCTTTTTGATGGCGGTATTTTCGGCAGTCCAGATAACAAAGATGAAGTATTGGCCCGTAAAAAATCCAATGGTAATTTGCAATTTCCAGCCTTGTATATAGGCGATAGTAAGTATGATTATGAAGCTGCAACTAGAGCGGGTTTAGATTTTATCTTTCTGAGTAATTGGACCGAGGTTGCAGACTGGCACGATTTTTGTAGCAGCAATAAAATTGAGGTTTTGGGCAGTATTAGCGACCTTCTCGCTGCTTAGGTTAAGTTTGCAATCACGCGGCTAGCTGGAATCTGTTTTAAGCAGTTCAAATGCCCTAGTGGGCATGCTCTCTTAAAGCACGGACTGCATCCCAGCCCTAAGTACTCCACTACGGCCTGACTATTCATCGGTGGTGTGTGATGGGGGTTAGATGATCCGTAAATGGCAATTAATTTCTTATCTAAGGCTGCCGCGATGTGCATCAGGCCAGAGTCATTGCTGACCACTGCCTCACATAGCGACATTAAATCAATTGCATCACTCAGCGCGGTTTTTCCACCCAAGTCTAGACATTGTTGGGACGTGCGTTGGTTGATCTCTGCTGTAACAGCCGCGTCTTTTTCAGAACCAAATAACCACACCTGCCAGCCTAGCTTTAAAGCTGCATTAGCCACTTCTGCATAATATTCTGCTGGCCAGCGCTTGGCTTCTCCATATTCTGCGCCTGGGCATAGACCTAATACTTTGTTTCTAGGAACTTCTAACCCTAATACTTGCAGCGCTGCTGCTGCATTTTCTTTATTAGTAATAAGTGTTGGGTTCGGGATGTCTTGAGGTAAGTTCGCCCCTGCTGGCAGGCCTAAAGTAACAAACCGGTCCACAGTCCGCGGTAGCATAGTTTTATCAAGTGACCGTATGTCATTGAGTAAGCCATAACGCATTTCACCTAAGAAGCTGGTGCGTTGTGGGATATTAGCGGCATAGGGCAGGATAGCTGATTTAAATGAATTGGTGAGGATGATAGCTTGCGTATAAGCCTTTAAGCGCAAACTTTTACCAAATTTAATGCGTTCAAATAAGGCAAATTGCCCATGCTTGAACGGCAGTGCAATTCCATGATTCACTTCTGGCATGCGCGCAATTAAGGGTAGCGTCCATGCTGGTGCCGCCACGTCAATAATGCAATCTGGGTGCTGTAGCTTCAAGATTTTGAATAGGCTTTGTGCGAGTACCATATCGCCTACCCAAGCTGGGCCGAGTACTAGAATTTTTTCAGGCTTCAATGGGACAGTCAATTCAAATAAAATTTAGCTGGCAATTTTTTCTAAAATCCCGCTAGTGCTCCGCCCAGCCACCAAGTCGATCAGCGCTACTTTTCCACCCCAAGATTTCACTTCTTTAGCGCCTACCACCTGCGCTTCTGTGTAGTCACTGCCTTTGGCGATAATGTCAGGTTGAATAGCATTGATTAGATTAATGGGGGTGTCTTCATCAAATAGAATTACCGCATCCACTGCGGCCAGCGCCGCCAGAACGCGTGCGCGATCTTGTTCATGTATCACAGGCCTTGTTGGGCCTTTTAATGCGCTGACTGAACTGTCGGTATTGAGGCCTAAAATTAGTCTGTCACCAGTTTTTTTAGCAGCCTCTAGATAAGTCACATGACCCGCGTGTAATAAATCAAAACAGCCATTAGTAAACACGATTTTTTCGTGATGGGCTTTCCACTCACTCACTAAGGACATTAACTGGGTTTGGTTGCAAATTTTATCGGCTTGCGATAACTTATCTTCACTAACTAAAGCTTGCAATAACTCAGCTTGGCTGACTGGAACCGTACCCACTTTCCCCACCACAATAGCCGCAGCGATATTGGCTAGTTGCAACGCATCATGCGCGTTTAAGCCATGCACCATACCAGCTGCTAGGGTTGCAATGACCGTGTCACCAGCCCCAGACACATCGAATACTTTTTTTGCTGTCGCAGGGATATGTTGAATCTGTGCATGATCTATATAGGAAATGCCTTCTTCTCCACGGGTAACGGCAAGGAAGTCTAGTCCTAACTGATCTTTAAGTTGTTGTGCGGCATGGAGCAAAGCTTCGGTATCGTGCAACTCCACATTGCAAGCTTCAGCGGTTTCTTTTTTATTCGGCGTCAGTGCGTTAGCACCTTTATATTTGGAATAGTCACGGCCCTTAGGGTCAGCGATCACAGGAATGCCAAGTTGTTTGCATCGAGTAATAAGTGCCTTGCATGTGGTGTCACTGAGTACACCTTTAGCATAGTCAGACAGAATCACCATGGCAGGTTTAGCGCTTAGAGCAAGGCTTACTTTGTTCATTAACTCTGTGCATTCTTCGGGGTTAAAACTAGCGCGACTTTCATCGTCAA
>CAIRXI010000062.1 GCA_903882525.1 uncultured Pseudomonadota bacterium
AATGACACCATGCAAACTTATGACCCTAGAGTATATGCTGTGGGAGAGTGTGTAGCGCACCGTGGCATCTCATATGGTTTAGTTGCACCACTATTCGAGATGGCAAAAGTGTGCGCGACCCATTTAGGAAATTTTGGGATTGGTTTATATAAAGGCTCAGTAACCTCAACTAAATTGAAAGTAACTGGCATTGATCTATTTAGTGCAGGAGACTTCTCTGGTGGTGAGGATACAGAGGAAATTGTTTTACACGATGCCGTTGGCGGGGTTTACAAAAAACTCGTTATAAAAAATGACAAAATCATTGGTAGCGTGCTTTATGGGGATACCACGGATGGTTCGTGGTATTTTCAAATGCTTAGGGATGGCAAGGCTATACATGAGATTCGTGATCACCTCATGTTTGGTCAGGACTCATTAGGCAACACGGGTCACCAGGGTCAAGATAAAGCTGCAACCATGACCAATGAAATGGAAGTATGCGGTTGTAATGGCGTATGTAAAGGCACAATTGTTAAAGCTATTCAAGACCAAGGTTTGTTCACAATTGATGACGTTAAAAAACAAACTAAAGCTGGGTCAAGTTGCGGATCATGCGTCGGCTTAGTTGAGCAGATCTTAGCTTCGACCTTAGGAGGGGGGTATGCGCCGCCATCTACTAGCAAAGCGATATGTGGTTGCTCAGATAAAAATCATGAAGAAGTTCGCGCAGAAATTCGCACAAATAAATACTTAAACATCCCAGATGCAATGAAGGGTATGGCTTGGCGCACACCTAATGGATGTGCAACGTGTCGTCCTGCACTTAACTATTATTTACTTTCAACCTGGCCACATGAGGCGGTGGATGATCCCCAATCACGATTCATTAATGAACGCGTACACGCCAACATCCAAAAAGATGGGACTTATTCAGTTATTCCACGTATGTATGGGGGGGTCACTACACCAAATCAGCTTCGAAAAATTGCTGATGTAGCTGATAAGTATGCCGTACCTATGGTGAAAGTGACTGGTGGTCAACGTATCGATTTATTAGGTGTAAAAAAAGAAGATCTGGTCGGCATGTGGAAAGATTTAGATATGCCATCTGGATATGCTTACGCCAAAGGCATTCGTACCGTAAAAACTTGCGTTGGTTCTGAATTCTGCCGATTTGGCACACAAAATTCTACGCAAATGGGTATTGATATTGAAAAAGCATTTGATCATATGTGGGCACCACATAAAGTTAAATTTGCAGTATCAGGTTGCCCACGCAATTGCGCAGAATCTGGTATTAAGGACGTTGGGATCATTGGCGTAGATTCTGGTTGGGAAATATACGTAGGTGGAAACGGCGGCATTAAAACCGAGGCTGCACAGTTCTTATGTAAGGTAAAAGGCCATGACGATGTGCTGGAATACTCAGGTGCGTTCATTCAAATTTACCGTGAAGAAGCCCGTTATTTAGACCGCACCGTGCATTGGATTGGACGCGTTGGTTTGGAGTACGTAAAGCAACGTGTAATAGAAGATGCAGAAGGACGCAAAGCTGCTTATGAGCGACTGCTATTTGCCTTACAAGGTGCTGTAGATCCATGGGCAGAGCGTGTTCAAAAGCGTGAACTGCAAAAAGAGTTCGAAGTAATTAGTATCTAAAGATTTTTCAGATAAAAAACAATGGAGTAATTTATGAAAAGTAATTTTTGGCAAGCAGGCCACAAACCCACGCTATTCTCAGCATTCTTATACTTTGATTTAAGTTTTATGGTTTGGGTGTTACTTGGGCCTTTAGCAGTTCAAATTGCCACTGATTTAACACTTACAGCCGCGCAAAAAGGACTCATGGTAGCAACTCCAGTATTAGCTGGGGCATTGCTACGTATCGTCATGGGTGTTCTAGTCGATCAGATTAAACCGAAGATGGCAGGCTTGATTGGCCAAGTTATCGTCATATTAAGCTTGCTCGCTGCTTGGGTGCACGGCATACAGACCTTTCAGCAAGCCTTACTCTTGGGCGTGGGCTTAGGTTTTGCAGGCGCCGCATTTGCGGTGGCGCTGCCATTAGCTTCACGTTGGTATCCGCCAGAACATCAAGGTACCGCACTTGGTATTGCAGGTGCGGGCAATTCAGGGACGGTATTTGCCGCCCTGTTTGCGCCTAGTTTAGCTGTTGCATATGGTTGGAATAATGTATTTGGTTTAGCCTTAATTCCATTAGGAATTGCCCTAGCTGTATATATTATCTTTGCAAAAGATAGTCCAGAAACTCCGCCAGCTAAGTCGCTCAGTCAATACGTAGCAATCTTAAAGGACAAAGATGCTTGGTGGTTTATGTTTTTTTATAGCGTCACTTTTGGTGGATTTGTGGGTCTAGCATCTTCACTCACAATTTACTTTAATGACTTGTATAGCCTAGGTGCAGTTAAGGCAGGTTACTGCACCGCAGCTTGTGTATTTGCAGGCTCTTTAGTTAGACCGATTGGCGGGATGATTGCAGACCGCATTGGTGGCATACGCACATTACTCACGATGTACAGTTTAGCCGCCGTATTATTATTTATAATGAGTTTTGGACAACCTACTTACCAATTAGCATTAGCAATTATCATTCCAGTAATGGCTATATTAGGCATGGGCAATGGCGCAGTATTCCAATTGGTACCACAGCGCTTTCGCAAGGAGATTGGTGTCATGACAGGATTAGTTGGCATGGCTGGCGGTTTGGGGGGCTTCTATCTAGCAGCAAGTCTCGGCTATTTTAAACAGACTTCTGGTAGTTACCAAACTGGTTTGTTAATTTTCGCTGGGTTAGCCGTACTAGCAATGATAGGTTTGGCAGGCGTTAAAACTAGATGGCGCACAACATGGGGCACTGCCACTTCGGCCAAAGTTTAAAATGTCACTTCAATTTACCATTGGCCAGGCAAGCCTAACAGGTCCACGCACACGCAATGAAGACTACATTGGCGTTGTTACTCCTGTGCAGGAGCAACTTAGCGTTAAAGGTGCCATGGTTGCTGTAGCTGATGGTGTTAGTGGCAATGCAGGCGGTGGCGAAGCTTCTGAAATGACCATACGCTCCGTGACCTCCGACTATTATGCAACGCCAGACACATGGGCGCCACTGGCCTCATTAGACAAAGTGCTCACAGCTGCTAACCGCTGGCTGATTGCGCAGGCTAATGCTAATCGAGATATGGCTGGTATGGCCACAACTTTGTCTTTATTGGTAGTTCGAGGGCAGCGTTATTATTTGGCGCATGTAGGTGATACACGTATCTATTTATTGCGTGATGGTCAACTAAAACAACTGACCACTGACCATGTCTGGGATAGGCCAGACATGCGCCATGTATTAAAAAGAGCTGTTGGCTTAGATCAACACTTGGCAGTAGATTTCGGGGAAGGTCAGCTACAGGTCGGTGACGTTTTTGTTCTAATGAGTGATGGTGTTTGGGACGTGTTGGGTGACAAAAACATTCATCATATGATGGGGCTTTATGATAGCCCGCAATTGATTTGTGAGCACCTCACTAGAGCTGCAATAGAAAAAGGTAGCGCCGACAATAGCACTGCCGTTGTAATTAAAATCACCCAACTGGGCGAAGATACTCTCACTGAGCTACTTGCGGGCGGCAAGCACTTAAGTTTACCTAAGAAGCTAGATATTGGTGAAATCATTGATGACTTTGAAGTTATAGATCTCTTGCATGAGTCTCGTGCTAGCTTGTTATACAAGGTCCGCAACATCAAAACAAAACAACTGTTTGTGCTTAAAACATTACAGCCCCTCCTGACCGATGATGTCGAGAGTTGTCATGGATTATTGAACGAAGAGTGGTTAGCGAAAAGGGTCGTTTCGCAATTCTTACCGCAAGTCTTCCCGGTATCAGTTGAAAAACGTAGCAAACTTTATTTTGTTATGAGTTGGCATGAAGGCGCAACGCTACAACAACGCCTAGATAGCGGTCATCACTTTACTGTAGCTGGCACAGCAAAAATTGGTTTAGATTTAATGCGTGGTATCGGTGCATTACATAGACTTAACATTGTGCATCGTGACATCAAGCCAGCCAATATACATTTGTCGAGTGATCAGCGACTTCGTATATTAGACTTGGGCATAGCGGTTACTAGCGCGGCTCCGAACATTGAGATATTGCAGAATCCAGGTACTCCAAGTTTCATGGCACCAGAGCTATTTAACGGTCAATCAGCTACATTTCAAAGTGATATTTACGCTGCTGGTGTTACTCTTTATCACTTACTTACACGTAAATACCCGCATGGAGAGATTGAGCCTTTTCAGCACCCTAAATTCGGTCAGCCCGTATCTCCGACTAGGTATCGTCCAGACATTCCATTTTGGCTAGAAAATATCATCCTTAAAGCTATAGCACACGATGAAGAGCTAAGGTTTGAAACAGCAGAAGAAATGTTGTTAGCGCTTGAGCATGGAGAGTTAAAACCAATCTTAGCGCCCGCACGTACACCATTAATTGCGCGCGCTCGATTTATAAAATGGCAATGGATTGCTATCTTTTCGTTTATCTTGAATTTTTTATTAATTTATTTATTGGTTGTTTCGTGAGATTTTGTTAAAGGTTGAAATTATGAGTAATTGGGTAAAAGTGGCGCCACTGGAAGACATTCAAAGACTGGGAGCACGCGTTGTGCGCACACTAGATAGCGAAGGTAAAGCTGTGGAGATTGGAGTATTTCGATTGGAAGATGATCGTATCTTTGCCATTAATAATAGTTGTCCACATAAGGGCGGCCCATTGTCTGAGGGAATCGTTTATGGCGATAAAATTGCTTGTCCAATGCATAGCTGGAAAATTAGTTTAGTTGATGGGAAAGCTGAAGAGCCGGATGTCGGGCAAACTGCGTGCTTTAAAACCAAAGTAGAATCTGGCATTGTGTATCTAGAATTGAAAGATAAATAAGCTTGATTAAACAAACAAAAAGTACATGCTGTTACTGTGGCGTTGGCTGCGGCGTCATTATATCCAGTGAGAACAACCGGATTGTAGACGTTAAAGGCGACCCTAATCACCCAGCCAACTTTGGTCGACTATGCACTAAAGGTTCCACATTGCATCTGACGGCTAAACTTGATAACCGATTACTCTACCCTGAGTTGCGAAGAAGTAAACATACCGCAAGAGTTCGAGCTACATGGGATGAATCTCTTGATCTTATCGTTGAAAAATTCGCCACAACCATAGAAACTCATGGCCCAGATTCCGTAGCTTTTTATATTTCAGGTCAATTGCTTACCGAAGACTACTATGTATTTAACAAGTTGGCTAAAGGCTTGATTGGCACGAATAATGTAGATACAAATTCACGCTTGTGTATGAGTTCAGCTGTGACAGGATACAAATCGACGTTAGGCGCTGATGCCCCACCCGCATGTTATGAGGATATTGACCATACTGATTGCTTGTTTATTGCTGGCTCCAATACCGCATTCGCTCATCCTATTATCTATCGCCGTATTGAAGATGCTAAAGCCAACAACCCGAATCTAAAGATTATTGTAGTTGATCCTAGGCGCACTGGCACAGCTCAGGCAGCGGACCTCCATCTAGCCATATTGCCAGGCACTGACGTTGCCTTATTTAATGGCATGCTACATGTAATGTTGTGGGAAGGTTTGTTGGATATGGATTACATCCGTGAACATACTCATGGGTTCGATGCTTTAAAAGATACGGTACGTGAATACACACCAAAAATGGTTTCTGACATTTGTGGCATAAAAGAAGCGGACCTCATTACTGCTGCCAAATGGTTTGGAAAAGGCCCAAGTCTCTCCATGTACTGTATGGGGTTAAATCAATCTATTCATGGCACTGACAAAAATGCAGCTCTCATTAATCTGCACTTAGCTACTGGGCAAATCGGTAAGAAAGGTGCAGGACCATTCTCTTTAACAGGTCAACCTAATGCTATGGGTGGGCGTGAGGTTGGTGGTATGGCCAACTTATTGTCAGGTCACCGCGATTTAGCAAACGCGGAACATCGCGATGAGATAGCTAAACTTTGGGGAGTTGCAAGTGTGCCAGAAGCCGTTGGAAAAACTGCGATTGAAATGTTCGACGCGGTCAAAGACGGAAGCATTAAAGCTATTTGGATTGCATGCACAAATCCGGCACACTCTATGCCAGATTTAAACAACGTGATTGTTGCCTTAAATACTGCTGAATTTGTTGTCGTACAAGATGCATATAACCATACAGACACCAATCAATACGCAGATGTATTGTTACCAGCCAGCACTTGGGGTGAAAAAGAAGGTACTGTTACCAATTCTGAGCGACGAATTACACGAGTAAACCCTGCAGTACCTGCACCAGGGGAAGCTAAGCATGACTGGCAGATTATGGTGGAGTTTGCACAGCGCTTAGAGAAAAGATTAGGAAAAGACCGCACATTATTTCCATACAAAAATACTGAACAAATTTTTAATGAACATCGTGAAACTACTCGTGGTCGTGACTTAGATATTACTGGATTAAGTTATAAATTACTTAGCGATCAAGGTCCCCAGCAATGGCCGTTTCTGACTAATGACACTTCGGGGAAAGCTCGCCTGTATACAGATGGTATTTTTGCCAAGCCTGACGGAAGAGCACAGTTTGTGAATGCTCATTATCAAGGAACAGCTGATAAAACTGATTCGCGGCATCCTTTGCATTTGCTTACAGGTCGTTTGCGTGACCAATGGCACGGTATGAGCCGCACCGGAACAGTTGCCCAATTATTCAACCATTCAGAAGAGCCTGTGATCCTGATTAACGCTGACGATATGACGCGTCGCTTAATTAAAGATGGCGATATTGTCAAAGTCAGCAACCGACGCGGCAGCTTAATCCTGACAGCAAAATCTTCTGATGAAGTGCAACCATCACAAACTTTTATAGCCATGCATTGGGGTAGTCAATTCATGCATGGTTTGGGTGTAAATGCACTAATGCCCCCATCGTTTGATAAGTTGTCTAAACAACCAGAACTTAAACATACCGCCGTTAAACTGGAAAAGTTAGATCTGCCATGGCGAATGACAGTAATGCGCACGATTCAAGATTTAAATATGTTGCAAGAAGTACGTAAATTACTCGTCAACTTTCAATATGCCAGTTGCGGCTTATTTGGCCGAGAAAGCGAACAAAATGCGGGCATGCTTATTTTCAGAGCAGCCCATACCGAATCCCCTGACAGTTCATTGATTGCTGAGATAGATTTGATACTTGGCATGACTGATGACATGCCATTACTTAATTATAATGATGCCAAACGTGGCGTAAGCAAAAGAATTTTAGTTGAAATTAACAGTAATACCGACAATCCAGAAGTCGCTGGTGTGCGTTTGGTAGGTGAAACGTTGGCTGCAGACTGGCTTAAAGATGTCATGTCCTCCGGAGAATTTACTACAGAGCTCCGCCGCTGGGCATTGGCTCCACTAAGCACACCACCTGCAGGGAACCGCAGTCGAGGTAGGATTATATGTAATTGTTTGGATATTGCTGAGAATGACATTATTGACACCATACAATTAGGTGCCGATTTAATCACCTTACAAAATAAACTAAAATGTGGCACAGAGTGCGGCTCTTGCGTTCCGGAACTCAAACGCTTAGTACGTATTCATGAGATAAAACATGTAGGGTGAATTAGTTTTTGCAAATGACCGCTTATGGCCCCTAGTTGCCTGACGACCTCTAAATCAGCCTTCCACAAAGCTGACGGTGGCCAAAACAATGGCAACCTCAGAAAGCTATATCCTCCACATCCGTTGCATTCGCATACCTAGCCTCTCGCGCCTGACGCTCCTTCTCACGCATAGCTAAGGTCTCATCGTGCGTAGGTTTATTTTTCGGCATAGATTCATACCTAACCCAGGCCTTAGCCACATCATCTGCTGTATAGCTTTTATCCGTAGTGTCGTTCAGTTTTTTAGCTGCTTGTTCAGTGGTTATTTTCCCATAACCCCATTTGTAAGCTTCAAGCATAGTAACTTCATCAACAGTGAGGCCTGACAGCTTTTCAGCTTTAATCTTCTGCGCTACCTTAGACTTAATCGTGAAGCATATCGCGGTGACTTTCCTACCCGCCTTCTTGGCTTTATAGCTGACAGTTAAGTCCGTCTTTTCGTTGATTTCCGCAATGGCGCCCACCAATACGTTGACACTTAACTTATTGAAGTTAGAACGGTTGCTAACGGACGTATCTAACTGGAAGTGCAAATCAGCCAACTGAATATCTATCTTACCTCCAGGTATAGATTCCCATGACTTCAAGATGCTATATAGCTTTATTGTGTAAGAGCTTTTGAATTGGCCCACATACTTAAACTCAATCTTGGTGAATGGACGCATGTCAATTAACTCGTCAAGG
>CAIRXI010000063.1 GCA_903882525.1 uncultured Pseudomonadota bacterium
CGCCGGTGGGGAACTCCATTAACCGGTCAGCGTAGTACAGCCAACTAACGCTACCCGTAATTAAAAAAGAAGCGAAAATAGTATTAATGATCAAAGAAATTTGAGCAACCGAAACCCCTAAAACAGCAGGCCCCATCAATTTTAAGATGCGCCATACGCCATCATCTTTACGATGAAAATCAAATTTTGGTAATAATCCAATTTCCTTTAAAAATGGAATTTGAAACAAAAGCTGTAAAAACCCGCCTACAAATACAGCCCACGCTAACACTTTAATTGGCTCGGCAAAATGATCAGCAAAAAACAAGACAGCAACGATCATAGAAAGATTAAGCCAAACTGGTGTAAAAGCTGGGATACCAAACCGATTGTACGTATTGAGTACGCCACCAGCCATAGACACTAATGAAATAAAGAAAATCTAAGGGAAGGTGATGCGTAGCAACTCAGCCGTCAATTGCATTTTTTCTGGATTCGCCTGAAATCCTGGCGCAATTAGGGCCACAATGAAAGGTGCAGCGAGCATACCGAGTAAAGTCACGCCGACTAAAATTAATCCCAGCCAAGTAGCCACGCGGTTAATTAGACTGTGCGTATCCTCAAAATTACGCTGGCTTTTATATTCAGCAAGAATTGGAACGAAGGCTTGGCTAAAAGCACCTTCGGCAGAAACACGACGCAAAAGATTAGGAATCTTAAAAGCGACAATAAAAGCATCGCTGACCATCCCCGCACCAAATACACGCGCAATAAGTGTATCGCGCACAAACCCGAGTATGCGCGACATAAATGTCATACTGCCAACTTTAGCCAGTGCTTTAAGTAAATTCATGTGTAGTAAGCGGAGAGATTCAATGTGAAATTTAGCTGCGGAAAAGTGAATTAACCATATATTCGGCAATTTTATCATGCCAGCTGTCATCACGTAGCAATTGCATGGGATATTTACATGATTTTAACTTGCAATGTTTTTACATTATCGATATTATGATCGGCTTCGTATTTTGAATAGCTTTTAGGAAAATCAGATGGCAAATACCGCACAAGCAAGAAAACGTGCTCGTCAAGCAGTTAAGCAACGCGCTCACAATGCAAGTTTGCGTTCTACTTTGCGTACAGCGATTAAAAAAATTATTAAAGCTGTAGAAGCTGGCGACAAAACTGCTGCTACTGCTGCTTACAGCGAGAATGTAAGCGTGATTGACCGCATTGCGGACAAACAAATCATTCATAAAAATAAAGCATCACGTCATAAAAGCCGCTTAAATGCTGCGATTAAAGCGATGGCATAAGATTTAAATTCAATCTTATTGATTAAAAAAGCCGAACGTTGTTCGGCTTTTTTATTGTTTAAAGCTTGCGCATCAAATTTGATGGCAAGGGCTTATTCGCCTATATGCAAATCCGCTCGTACTTGCATGGCCTGCTTAATAGCGTCGTCACGACTGGCATTGATTACTGTGAAATGGCCCATTTTACGGCCAGCGCGTGCGGCTTGCTTGCCATACAGATGCATCTTAAGTTGTGGGTTAGCAAATACATGCTGCCAATCAGGTTCGGCTTGCACACCTGCATCCTCTGGCCAAATATCCCCTAGCAAGTTAACCATGACCGCCGGGCTATGTTGCTTGGCACTACCCAAAGGCAAGCCAGTAAGCACACGCACTTGCTGTTCAAACTGATTGGTTACACAGGCATCTAGGGTGAAATGACCAGAATTATGAGGACGTGGCGCCATTTCGTTGACCAACAACTCCCCATTACAAACAAAAAACTCCACGCCCAGCACCCCAGTGTAGTCCAGCTTCTCTGCCACCATAATTGCAAGCTTTTGTGCTTGGTGACTGATAGCGTTGCTGCCACGGGCAGGCACAATTGAAACGTCGAGTATGCCATTTAAATGGCTATTTTCAGAAGTAGGGAAAGCGGCTACATCGCCTTGCACATCGCGCGCAAGCACAACTGACACCTCGTAATCTAACGTCATCATTTTTTCTAACACGCACTCTTCACGCTCAAACTGAGTAAAAGCAACTTGTGCTTCATGTTGGTTTTTAACGCGAGCTTGACCCTTACCATCGTAACCAAAGCGCGCTACTTTTAAAATCGCAGGGTAAATATCACTATCATCCGCAGGTAAGTCATCGACATCAGCAATCACGGCATACGGCGCTAGTGGCAAACCGGCATGTTTAAGAAAGTTTTTTTCGCTCACCCTATGCTGCGCGATAGCAACGCTATAGGCGCTAGGCCGTACTGGTTTAGTTTGCGCTAACAGCGATAATGAATCTGCCGGAACATTCTCAAATTCAGTGGTGATAGCAGCACAAGTACTGGCTAATTCCAGCAATGCTATTTGATTATCAAAAGCTGCGCATATGTGCACATC
>CAIRXI010000064.1 GCA_903882525.1 uncultured Pseudomonadota bacterium
ATGTGTTGGGTGGTCGTGCGATGGAAATCGTACAGGAGCAATCACAACTTGAGCGCTATATGCGCGAAGCGGTAAAAGTTTCTAACGAGTCCCCAGTATTGTTAGATCGATTCTTATATGATGCATTAGAAGTCGATGTGGACGCGCTATGTGATGGCTCTGATGTGATTATCGGCGGCATTATGGAACACGTTGAACAAGCGGGCGTTCACTCAGGCGATTCAGCTTGTTCATTACCACCTTATAGCTTGTCACCTAAGTTACAAGATGAATTACGTGAGCAAACTAAACAAATGGCCATGGCCTTAGGCGTGGTGGGCTTGATGAATGTGCAGTTTGCAATTCAAGGTGAAACGGTATTTGTCTTGGAGGTTAATCCACGCGCATCTAGAACAGTCCCTTTTGTATCTAAGGCTTGTGGTTTGCAATTGGCCAAGGTGGCGGCACGTTGCATGATTGGCACCTCGCTCAAATCGCAGGGTGTTACGCGCGAAATTATTCCACCGTATTATTCAGTTAAAGAAGCGGTATTCCCGTTTATTAAATTCCCAGGCGTAGATACGATTTTAGGCCCAGAAATGAAATCTACTGGCGAAGTGATGGGTGTTGGTGCAACCTTTGCTGAAGCCTTCTTGAAATCACAGTTGGGTGCTTCTACTAAGTTGCCAGAAGGTGGCCGTGCGTTTATTAGCGTACGCAAAGAGGACTATTTAAAAGTAGTCGAGATTGCACAAGCATTGCATGAACTGGGATTTAGTTTAGTTGCGACTAAGGGCACCGCTGCGGCATTGACTGCAAACGGTCTCACAGTGACTTCGGTTAACAAAGTGGCAGAAGGACGTCCGCATATTGTTGATATGATTAAAAACGGTGATATCAGCTTCATTGTAAACGTAACCGACGATAAGCGTGCAGTCGCTGATTCTTATGAAATTCGTCGTAGCGCATTGCAGTACAAGGTGACTTATTACACCACTATTGCTGGAGCTAAGGCGGCTTGCGTGGGCATGGCACATATGCAAGAGCTGCAAGTTGAGTCTTTGCAGAATTTGCATAAATTGTTAAAATAAATACCAATTAATCAAGTAAGATGGCAATACTTAACCACGCCTTAAACGGGTGTGGTTTTGTTTTTTAGTTTAAGGAAATTCGTATGGCAGTGACGCAAATACCGGTAACCGTGAAAGGTGCCGCATTATTAAAAGAAGAGCTTTATCGTTTACGTAGTGTAGATCGCCCGTACATTATCCAAGCGATTGCAGAGGCGCGTGCGCAAGGTGATTTGTCTGAAAATGCTGAGTATGAAGCGGCAAAAGAACGTCAGAGTTTTATTGAAGGTCGTATTAATGAAGTTGAAGCTAAGCTCTCTAATGCGATGATAATTGACCCAACGACATTGCACGCTGATGGCCGTTGTGTATTTGGTTCTACAGTAAGAATAGAAGACTTAGATAGTGGTAGCATTATTACCTATCAGATTGTAGGCGATGATGAAGCTGATATCAAAAATGGTAAGATTTCAATCAGTTCGCCGATTGCACGTGGGCTCATTGGTAAATCAGAAGGGGATGTTGCCGAAGTGCTTGCCCCTGGTGGCGTGAAGGAATATGAGATATTAGACGTACAATACATTTAATAAAATAATACCCCAAAAGCTAAAGAGAGATCGTTATGAATAACTGGTCAGCTAAATTTGCATTGATAGTCATTACCTTATGGGTAGGGGCTTTGTGGACTACCGGGGGCATGGCTTATTTGCTCTTTGATACCTTAGACGATAAGCAATTAGCTGGACAGTTGGCGGGCAACTTCTTTCATTATCTTTCTTATTTGGGTATGTTTGCAGCGGGATACTTATTGTTACAGCGTTTATTCGCTTTCGGCACCAATGCATTAAAACAAGGTTATTTTTGGGCGCTTGTACTGATGCTGTTGTTGGTGTTGGCCGGCCACTTTGGTATTCAGCCACTATTGGCGCAATTAAAGGCGGATGCCTTGCCAAGTGATGTGATGCAGAGTGTTTTTTCTGATCGATTCAAAACTTGGCATGGTGTGGCCAGTATCGCTTATTTGATCCAGTGTTTGCTAGGCTTTGTGGTGGTGTTGCGCGCAAAATAAGAGACAAAAAAAGCGCTTATTACAGCGCTTTTTAAAGTAACTCATATAGAGTCCTTTGATTTATTTGCTTGGCACTACAATTTTCGGTTTGGTTGACTGGCGATAAATGACCAATTGTTTGCCGATATGGTGAACTGCAGTTGCCATCGTTTGCTCACAAATATCATTCAGCATTTGCGTGCGCAATGCCTTATCATCATTCATTACCTTAATTTTGATTAACTCATGCGCGTCTAAACAGATATTGATCTCTTTCAAAACGCCTTCAGTCAGGCCTTTGTTACTGATCATGACGACAGGGTTAAGATTATGGGCTAGGCCACGTAAGTAGCTAATTTGTTTTGAATTCACGGGGTTATCTTCTTGAGTTATCTTATTGATTTATATAGGCGAGCAGTTTACCAGATGAAACTAAAACCTTCCAGCAAAGCTTGGATACACGAGCATATCAATGATGAATTTGTAAAGCGTGCCCAGAAGGAAGGTTATCGCGCGCGCGCGGCCTATAAGCTTACGGAAATTGACGATAAAGATAAACTCATTAAGCCCGGCATGATTATCGTTGATTTAGGTGCAACCCCTGGGAGTTGGTCGCAAGTGGTAGTGCAGCGATTAAAAGGTCAAGGGCGAGTGATTGCTTTAGATTTACTAGAAATGCAGCCTATTAATGGCGTAGAGTTTATCCAAGGTGACTTTCGTGAAGAATCCGTACTTAAATTATTAGAGCAATCGTTAAATAACAAGCAGGTTGACCTTGTAATTGCTGATATGGCACCCAATATGTCAGGTATTGCTGATGTGGATCAGGCTGGCGCAGCCTACTTGACTGAGTTGGCGTTAGACTTTAGCCGTGACTGGCTGAAACCGAACGGTAATTTTTTGGTCAAAGTATTTGTTGGTGCAGGATTTGACGAAATTTTGCTCAACATGCGCAAAATGTTTGATAAAGTGGTGACACGGAAACCTAAAGCATCGCGTGGCAGGAGTAGTGAGGTTTATTTGTTAGGATTAGGCCGTAAGGCTATAGTGGCATAAAGTTTAAAGATTGATAAAATTGTAGCCTAGCTACACAATCTTCTAAAAAAGATCGACTGAATTTGATAGACCTTTTTAACAAAGGAACGAGATTTTGAATAACATATTTAAGAATATTGCCATTTGGTTGGCGATTGCCATGGTGCTCATGGCAATTTTCAATTTAACCGGTGTAAAAAACAGTGCCGACAACCAAATTGTCTATTCACAGTTTATTCAACAAGTAAAAGATGGCCGTATTTCAAAAGTCCAAATTGATGGAAAAGTATTGCATGGCACTACTCAAGACGGAAAGAAATTCAATTCTTATGCGCCCGTTGACCCATGGATGGTTTCTGATTTACTTAAAAATAATGTGACAGTGGAAGCTAAGCCAGAAGAAGAGCAATCATTTTTGATGAGCCTCTTTGTGTCATGGTTTCCAATGATTTTATTGGTTGGCGTATGGGTATTCTTTATGCGTCAAATGCAAGGTGGCGGCAAAAGCGGTGGTCCATTCTCATTTGGAAAAAGCAAAGCGCGTCAATTAGATGAAAGCACTAATCAAACTACATTCGCAGATGTTGCGGGTTGTGATGAAGCCAAAGAAGAAGTCACCGAAATTGTAGAGTTTTTGCGTGACCCGACCAAGTTCCAAAAGCTTGGGGGTCGTATTCCGCGAGGCGTATTAATGGTAGGGCCACCGGGTACTGGTAAAACCTTGTTGGCACGTGCAATCGCCGGCGAGGCCAAGGTTCCATTTTTCAGCATTTCCGGCTCAGACTTCGTTGAGATGTTTGTCGGCGTTGGTGCTTCACGCGTGCGTGACATGTTTGAGCAGGCTAAAAAAAGCTCTCCGTGCATCATCTTTATAGATGAAATTGATGCGGTAGGTCGTAGCCGTGGTGCTGGTACAGGTGGTGGTAATGATGAGCGAGAACAAACATTAAACCAATTGCTGGTTGAGATGGATGGCTTTGAGGGTAGTTCCGGTGTGATCGTGATTGCTGCAACCAATAGAGCCGATGTCCTAGATAAAGCCTTATTGCGCCCAGGCCGTTTTGACCGTCAGGTTATGGTTTCATTGCCAGATATCAAAGGCCGTGAGCAAATCCTATTGGTCCATATGCGTAAAGTACCCATTGATGCAGACGTAAAAGCCGATATTTTAGCCCGAGGTACGCCAGGATTTTCTGGCGCTGACTTAGCTAATTTGGTGAACGAAGCCGCTTTATATGCAGCGCGCCGTAATAAACGTACGGTTGATATGCAAGATTTTGAAGATGCTAAAGATAAAATCTTTATGGGTCCTGAGCGTAAATCAATGG
>CAIRXI010000065.1 GCA_903882525.1 uncultured Pseudomonadota bacterium
ATTCACATTGTATTGTTAGCAAGTTTTGCTAGCGCACTTTGCGCTTGTGGCACTAAAGGTCCATTGTATATCCCTGAACGGCAGTACCCGCAAACCACCACCCAATAAACTCAAAATTTGAAGCCCATCCTGTGAATTCTTTTACGCTCAACAACAATATACTCCATGCCGAAAATGTCGGCCTTAACCAGATTGCACGTGAATTTGGCACACCTTGTTACGTGTATTCAAAAGCTGCGCTTACACTGGCTTTTGAGCGGTTTAGCGCTGGTTTTATCGGTAGCGATCACTTGGTATGCTTCGCGGTGAAATCTAATCCTAGCCTTGCAATTTTAAATTTATTTGCTAAATTGGGTGCTGGTTTCGATATTGTTTCTGGCGGTGAGTTAGCGCGTGTGTTGGCCGCTGGTGGCGACCCTAAAAAAATCGTGTTCTCAGGTGTGGGTAAAACGGCTGTTGAAATGCAGGCAGCATTAGACGCAGGTATTTTTTGTTTTAATGTAGAGTCGGCTAGCGAGTTAACACGTCTCAATAAAGTGGCAGCAGAGATGGGTAAAGTGGCGCCAGTGTCCCTGCGCGTTAATCCCAATGTGGATGCAAAAACCCACCCTTATATTTCTACTGGTTTGAAAAATAATAAATTTGGCGTGGCCTATGAAGATGCGCTCAGCATTTATTTGCAAGCGGCAGCCATGTCAAATATTGCTATCCATGGGGTAGATTGCCATATCGGTTCGCAAATTACTGAGTTATCACCGTTTTTAGATGCGTTTGATCGCGTGCTGTTGTTGGTTGACGCTTTACAGCAGCATGGCATTGAAATCCAACATATAGATGCGGGTGGCGGTATCGGCATTTGTTATAGCAATGAAACGCCGCCGGAATTTAAGGTTTATGCAGCTGCGATGCGCGCCAAATTGGGTGAGCGTAAAGTTAAATTGGTGTTTGAGCCAGGTCGCGCCCTAGTTGGCAATGCCGGCGTATTGCTGACTAAAGTGGAATATTTAAAGCATACCGAAGCCAAGAATTTTGCCATCGTGGATGCGGCGATGAACGATTTAATGCGCCCCGCCTTGTATGACGCTTACCATGACATTAAAGCCGTGCAGACGCGATTGAAAGATGATGTAACGCCGACACTGACTTATGAAATCGTTGGGCCAGTATGTGAAAGCGGAGACTTTTTAGGCCATGATCGCAACTTAGCTTTAGCCGAAGGTGACTTACTCGCCATTATGTCAGCGGGGGCTTATGGCATGAGTATGGCTAGTAATTACAATACTAGGCCACGTGCAGCTGAGGTGATGGTGGACGATGGGGTATGTCACCTCATTAGACCACGTGAAGTCATTGCTGATTTGTTCGCTTTGGAAAAAGTACTACCTTAACTTTGATTTTCGACCAATTGCGTTGAAGTTAATCAAAGATTACCGTTTTATTTGCATACAGCAGAATGCGGCTTTCAATATGCCAACGTACTGCCTTTGATAGCACAACGCGCTCTAAATCTCGACCTTTTTGAATGAGGTCTTCCACCTGATCTCGATGTGAAATGCGGTCGATGCCTTGCTCAATAATCGGACCTTCATCCAGAACTTCAGACACATAATGACTCGTAGCGCCTATCAGTTTTACGCCACGCTCAAAGGCGCGATGATAAGGTCGTGCGCCGATAAAGGCAGGTAAAAATGAGTGGTGTATATTGATGATTTTCTTGGGGAAGCGGGCTACAAAATCTGGAGATAAGATTTGCATATAGCGTGCGAGCACGATCAAATCAATCTCATACTTTGCAAATAGGGCGAATTGTTGTGCTTCTGCCTCGGCTTTATTGTCTTTCGTGACCGGAATATATTGAAAATCAACCCCGTAAAATTTAGCTAGCGCTTCAGTATCACGGTGATTGCTGATAATGAGTGGGATATCACAAACGAGCTCACCATTTTTATGGCGGTGCAACAAATCAGCAAGGCAGTGGTCGTATTGCGACACCATAATTGCGACGCGTAATGGTTTTTGTGAAAGTTTAAGCTGCCATTCCATATTGAAACGTTTGCTAACTTCTGCGAAATGTTGCGAAAAGTGCGCAGGATCGAATGAAAATCCAGCTAAGTCCCATTCAACGCGCATTAGAAATAAGTTGTTCTCGGCATCTTGATGCTGATCCGCATGCAATATATTGGCATTATGCTGAAACAAAAAATCAGCAATAGCGGCAACGATACCCTTACGATCTGGGCAGGTGATCAATAGGGTTGCGGTATTTTTAGCGACAGCGCTAGGGGCTGTTATATTTTTCATGTTTTAAGCGTGCTTGAAATTTAAGCACATCCTGATTTAGGTTAATATGTGCATTATACCTTGAGTGAAATTATATGAATAAAAAGTCTGTATGTTAGATCAACCGTCTCCCGAAGTTTTATTGGCGAACCCGCGCGGATTTTGTGCTGGGGTTGATCGTGCCATCATCATTGTTGAACAAGCCTTGGAAAAGTTTGGTGCACCAATTTATGTGCGCCATGAAGTGGTACACAATAAATTCGTGGTGGATGAATTGCGCGCTAAAGGCGCGGTTTTTATAGAAGATCTTGATGAAATTCCAACAGGTAGTACCGTTATTTTTAGTGCACATGGCGTATCAAAAGCGATACGCGCTGAAGCGGATGCACGTGGCCTAATTGCCTTTGATGCCACCTGTCCATTAGTGACAAAGGTACATATTGAGGTGGCTAAAATGCGCGCCGCTGGCCTAGAAATTGTAATGATAGGGCATAAAGGCCATCCCGAGGTGGAGGGCACTATGGGACAAGCCGAGGATGGGGCAGAAAAAAGCGGTATGTATTTAGTGGAAACCCCAGCTGATGTGTTGGATTTAACAGTGACCGATGCGAATAAACTGGCTTTCGTCACGCAGACCACTCTTTCTATGGACGATGCTAGTTTAGTGATTCAAGCTTTGCAGGCCAAGTTTCCAAAGATCCAAGCACCCAAAAGTGATGATATTTGCTATGCCACCCAAAATCGCCAAGATGCGATGAAGATTATGGCAAAGGATTGTGATTTAGTGATTGTGGTGGGTTCACCCAATAGTTCAAATTCTAATCGCCTACGTGAGGTCGCCGAAAACCAAGGCATCGAGTCCTATATGATAGACAACGCTAGCTTTCTTAAAGCCGAATGGATGGTAGGTAAGAAAAAAATTGGTGTTTCAGCCGGTGCTTCAGCCCCTGAAGTGCTGGTACAAGAAGTGATTGCTCGGTTGCAGCAACTAGGTGTCACCGAGGTGCATGAGTTGCAAGGCGTGATAGAAAGCGTAGTGTTTCAGCTACCCAAAAATTTGGTCAATGCAAAAAATACCGTCAAGCCAACCTAATCCTGTCAAGATGTTCAAAACGCCCATATCTGCTTTAGTCTTGATTCATACCATGGATTTGCAGGTGCTGATTATGGAGCGCGCCGATAGAGCTGGTTTTTGGCAATCGGTCACGGGTAGTTTGGAGCCAGGTGAAACCCCACTTAACACTGCGATACGTGAAGTATGGGAAGAAACTGGCTTAGATGCTGGGCGCTATGATTTGCAGGATTGGCAAGTGAGTAATGAGTATGAAATTTATCCGCATTGGCGTCACCGTTACGCTGCAAACGTTACACACAATACCGAACATCTATTTGGACTCACTTTACCCCATGCGTTGCCCGTTAAATTAGCCCCTGCTGAACATGTGCAATATGAGTGGGTGGATTGGCGCGAGGCAGCAAAACGCGTCTTTTCATGGACTAATGTTGAGGCTTTGCGCAAATTGGGTGAACACCACGGGCATACATTGTAAAATACAGCCTTGCTGCCAATAGAATCTCCGCAAAAGCGATCAAACCAATATGAATACCAATACTAAAGCTATCCCCATTAAATTTGAACGCTTACAGGCGGTCGATGAAGCCGACTGTCAGCGCCGCATTATTGCCGCCAAAGAAAAGCTTGGTAAGCGTTTAGTGATTCTGGGGCATCACTATCAAAACGAGACGGTCTATAGGCATGCTGATTACACGGGGGATTCTCTCAAGCTTTCGCGCTACACCGAAAATTTAGACGCAGAATATATCGTGTTTTTAGGCGTACATTTTATGGCTGAAGTGGCTGATATTTTAAGTCGCCCTGAACAAATCGCCATACTGCCAGATCTCGCTGCCGGCTGTTCTATGGCGGATATGGCCAATCTTGCCAAAGTTGAGCGTAGCTATCGCGAGCTCAATAAAGTACTGAATTTTGATGAAAAAATTACGCCAATCACTTACATCAATTCTGCCGCTGACCTCAAAGCATTCTGCGGTGAGCATGGCGGTATTGTTTGCACTTCAACTAATGCAACCAAGATTATTGAATGGGGTTTTGCCCAGCGCGAAAAGGTATTGTTCTTTCCTGATCAAAACTTAGGGCGCTGGAGCGGACATAAAATGGGTATCCCCTTAGAGCAAATGCCTATTTGGGATCCTGACTTACCTATGGGCGGTTTAAGTCTTGAGCAAATTCATAACGCTAAAATCCTGCTTTGGAAAGGCCATTGCGCGGTGCATCAAATGTTCCGTTTGCAGAATATCACCCAGTTTAGAGCGCAGCATCCTGATGGCTTTGTGATTTCTCACCCAGAAGCACCGTTTGAAGTGTGCCTCAATTCAGATTATGTAGGCTCTACTGAATACATTTTAAAAACCGTGAGTGAGGCGCCACCCAATACAAAATGGCTGGTGGGTACCGAGCTGAATTTGGTCAATCGCTTAGCTAATGACATGCAGGCGCAGGGTAAGCTAGTGCAGTTTATGAGTCATGTGGTCTGTGAGTGTTCGACCATGGCGCGTATAGACCCACAGCATTTGGCTTGGGTATTAGAGAATCTAGTGGCTGGGAATGTGGTCAATCAAATTAAAGTGCCGGCACATGAAGCCAAGTTAGCCAAGCTCACGTTAGAGCGCATGTTGGCGGCTTCTTAGTGAGTTGCGTTCTTTGCGCAGAAACCAATGACACGCTGTTATGGCAAGATGACTTTTGCCGTGTTGTGTTACTTCATGAGGCTGACTATCCTGCCTATTGTCGTGTGGAGTTGCTCGCACATATTAAAGAAATGACGGATATGCCTCCGGTAGATCGGGCGCGCATGATGCAAGTGGTGTTTGTCGTCGAGCTGGCAGTGAGGGAAATCTTTAATCCAGATAAAATCAACTTAGCGAGTCTAGGGAATAAAACGCCGCATCTTCATTGGCATGTCGTGCCAAGATTTGAAACAGATCGCCACTTTCCTAATCCGCATTGGGGTAAGCCTATGCGCGATGGTCAGCCTAGACAAGTAAGTGCTGATGAGCTAAAAGCGCTCAGTGAAAAAATTGCCGCACATATCGCGTGCGTGCAGTCTGCCCACTAAACCGTTAGTCTTGCCACCACTTGCTGATTGAGTAAGTGACTTTGTATGATTTCCTCAATGTCATCATTATCAACAAAAGTATACCAAATTGCCTGCGGGTAAATCACCAGTAGCGGTCCTTCACCGCAGCGGTCAAAGCATCCTGCACGGTTGATTCGTACCTTATCCTTGCCATTTAGCCCCAGCTTTTTAACCCGCGCCTTCATGTAATCGAAAGCGGCAGCTGCGCCCTTGTCGCTACAACAAGCACTCCCATCTTCACGTTCGTTGAGGCAGAAAAATATATGGTGCTGAAAGTGATTGCTCATTTTTTTAATCATTCGTGGTGGATGAAAAGAGGGGCGTCATTTATTCACTCGACAGGTTATCTTCTTTGGTAAAGGTCCAGGTGCGCGTAATACTTAGCACATCAATTTCTTTGCTAATATCCTCTGGAAACCGAGCATAAGGCGCACCCATTTCTACGATGTGCTTAGCAGCCGCATCGAGCACTTTATGACCAGAGCTACGGTTAAGTTCTATGTTTTCTATGCTGCCATCGGCGCGGATTGATACCGTCATTTGCAGTTGACCATAAAGCTGCTGATCTTTAGCGGCTGCCGGGTAATTAAGATTCCCAATTTGTTCTACTTTTTGCCGCCAAGCATCCACATAAAGCGCATAGCGATACTCTTTAGCTCTAGCGCCAATAAATTTACGTTTAGGACGTTTTTGGTAGTCATCTTGTTGTTTGGAAATGATGGCTTCTAGGTGCTCAATTTCCATGGCACTGGCGTTGATATCTTCCAGATTCAATGTCTTGCTTGGGTTTTCTTGTTTACCTGTATTAGCTTCCTTATCCATGGATTTTTGTGCTGGGTTGGATTCTATTTTGTGTGTGGAGCGGATTTGCGTCATCAATGCTTGCGCTGTTTTTTCCAGATCGGCCACACGTATTTGCGGTTGAGTGGTATCCGCTGATTTTTGTGCTGCCGAGGCGCTAGCTTTTGCTCGCGGTGTTGGCGTGGGGCTCAATTCTGTGGGTTGTGGCTTGAGAGAGGGCAATGCTGATTTCATTTTTCGATCTTGCTCAGTGTTGCCTCCGCGATCTAAATTCGTTTGCGCAACATTCTCCGCATGATCAGGTGTACTAGGAGTTTTCGCATTGACTAGAAGCACTTCTAAAACGGGGAAATGATCACCGAATTTTTTTTGGATAGTGGATTTGAACGTAATGCTGAGGAGCGCAACATGGACCAAGATTGACAGCCAAATGGCGATGCGAAAAATGTGCGTGTCATTTAATGGCGCTGGTTTTGACGTGAGTGAGGCGATTACTTGGGCTACCATGACGATTAAATGGCGTTACTTAGCCTGAAATTTGAGTTGTAAGGCACTCAATAATTTTTGATGTACGCCGCCAAAACCAAATTTCAGGTGAAATTAAGGTCACTGTAGCATTCGCTTTTAACAAGGCGCCCACTTTACGCACAGCGACATCACCACCGCCGACAACCACGCAGAGACGATCGGTAATGTTAATAAAGATGGGG
>CAIRXI010000066.1 GCA_903882525.1 uncultured Pseudomonadota bacterium
GTATTAAATTAAATAATAATATTTAATTTAAATATCATGCTAACTATAACCATAGGTTAAACTCTTAATTGTAAGATTGTCAAAAATGAACAATCTAATAATTAAAAGGATTTCACATGAAATATAGCTTGTTAGTTGCTTCGCTATTAGTTGGCGCTTCATTTAACGCGGTTGCAGATGAGGCAAAAATCTTATCAGCGCACGAAGAAGTGACAATCAATGCCCCTGCCGCCAAGGTGTGGTCTACAGTCAGTAACTTTAATGACTTAGGTGCTTGGCACCCTGCAATTAAAAAGACGGAAATTGTTACTGGCACCAATAACAAAGTAGGCGCAGAACGCTTATTAACTTTGCAAGATGGTGGCACTATTAAAGAAAAATTGCTGGCTTACAGCGCAAAAAAACAAACCTTTAAATATTCAATTATTGAATGTGTATTACCAGTGACGAGTTACGCATCGACTGTAACAGTTAAAGCGCAAGGCAAAGACAAGACTTTAGTGGTATGGCAAGGTAGTTTTAAACGTAAAGATTTAGCGACTATGCCGGCTACTGGTCAAGATGACGAAACTGCCGTCAAAACCATGACTAGCGTATACCGTGGTGGTTTAGATAATCTGAAAAAAATCTCAGAATAAGTTTTTTAATTAAAAAAGGCTACAGATCAAATTGATCTGTAGCCTTTTTTATTGACCGCCAATTCGGCATAACTTAATTAATGGCTTTTTAAGCTGACAATCTCATCATTGATGATCTGGCCTTGCTCTTCATTTAATTGATTAATTCCAACCACAAGTTTTTCTAAAGTCATGAGGTCGCTTTCTAAATAGGCAATCTTTGACAACGCCACCATCGCATCTAAATGCCTCGCATTTAACACCTGGGCTTGCTTAAAATGCTGTTTCGCCAACACGATATCCTGCACACCTGCTTCAGCCAAGCCTAAAAAATACCAAGAGTCTGCAGACTTAGGTTCATACTGAGTCCATGCCGTTGCAATAGCTTTTAGCTGATTCCATTCATGATTCTGGTATGGGATGACTACTTGCATAAAATAGGGCCTTTGCTCTAAAGGCAATGCCCAAAATGGAATCTCATGGGTTTCTAAGCTAATTAAATCAGGGCTATCAAACAATGCTTTAATCCATTCTACCGGCACACTATAGAAAAATCCTTGTGGTCCAGGGCTTTTGAATGTGGTGATACCAATAAGATTGAAATCCTGGTCAAATAAAGCGCCTCCACTAGAACCTAAGCCAAAGGCTGCATCTGTTCGAATAATATTGGTACCATCCAAAGCATAGGTGGCCTTGATACTGCCAAAAGAGGGTTGTGGCACATTATTGCCTATAGGATAACCGAGACTAAACACGTCTTCTTCATACTTTAAGCTTGAGCTATCACGCATTGGCGCTACCTTAAACGCAATATTGTCGAATTTAAGCAAGCATAAATCATGCTTCCAATCCGCTTTCATAGCGATAGGCTTATAGGCATCTCGGTACTTAATAATATTAGCACCCTTGGCGTTCGCCAATACATGGCAACTCGTTGCTACGTATTCTTTACTCACCACAACCCCAGAACCATTACCGGTATTTCCATTAGGCAATGCGACGGCGATTTGCACCAAAGAATCACTTAATGCTAATAGTTGCCTAATATCTGGCTGCGCCAATGCAATAGAGTGATAACTATAGATGAATAACACTAAACATAATTTATTCATTTTTTAGCCATCCAATAGCTGGCTTGTTGATTTTGCACATTAAATATCGTCATATCTTTCCTCCTTAA
>CAIRXI010000067.1 GCA_903882525.1 uncultured Pseudomonadota bacterium
CACCCGAATGAACTGACCCCCAAATGTTGGACATTAATTTGGGTTTAAACTTAAGGACTGATTTCTGTACTCTACAGGACTCAGTCCTTTCAATTTTGTCTTAATCCTTTCGTGATTGTAATACCAAATATAATCATTAAGCTCCTTGATAAAGGAAGCAACATCGCTAAATTTCTGCGTGTAGTAAAATTCTGTTTTTAATATCCCAAAGAAGTTTTCAATCACAGCATTATCTAAACAATTGCCTTTTCTGGACATGCTTTGACTTAAGCCTCGCTCCTTTAATTAATATTGATAGCACGCCATCTGATACTGCCAGCCTTGATCTGAGTGGATCATTGGCTTCTCATGCGGCTTAAGCACACCAATAGCTTGACGAAGCATGCTCCCAACCAATGCGTACTGAGGTCTTTCAGAGACCTCGTAGGAAACAATCTCTCCGTTATACAAATCCAGAATGGGAGAGAGGTACACTTTATCACCCTTGATATTAAACTCGGTTACATCGGTGACCCACTTCTCATTAGGTGCAGACGCCTGGAACTGGCGCGCTAACTGGTTAGGTGCAACTGGACCTATATGTCCTTTGTAGGACTTGTACTTTTTCGGTCTCACAATAGACTTTAGCTTCAATTGATGCATGAGCTTTTGTACAGTCTTGTGATTAAGCCACACCCCCAAACGCTTTAGAGCGAGGCCAATGCGCCGATAGCCATAGCGACCTTTATGGTGGTGGTAGATTGTTTGTATTAGCTGCTTCTCACTAGAGTAACGGTCTGTCTGAGGGGTATCGTGATAGTAATAAGTACTTCTAGATAGTCCAGACAAGCGCAATAAACGTGATAGGTCATGCGTAGTCCTCAATTCAGCAATTAATGTGGCTTGCTCTTTTCTGCCAATTTCTTGTCCTGAATTAAGGCTTGTAACTTTTTTAGGTAATCACGCTCCGCACGAAGATTTAAAACTTCTTCTAACAATTCTTCTTGCGTCATCTCTTGTGCCGGCTGATCAACTTTAGGTTTGGGTTTTGTCATCTTAGTTCGTCTACGCAGTGATCGGTTAAGTGCTGCTTCTCCACCCATATTATAAAGTTTTTGCCATTGTGCAACCGACGTATGTGCAGCGACACCGAAGAAAGCGGCTGCGCGCATGACAGGCATCTGTTGCTCTTTCATATGCTGTAGAACAGTGAGCTTAAATTTTACAGAATAAATTGGAGAGCGTTTCTCAAAGCAAGCTACACCATGGTATTGGTATCCATAAATCCAATACCTCAACAGGCCTCGCGGGACATCATACTTCTTAGATAAGGCTTTATAGCCTAGTTTGAGTAACTCATGATCTTGAGCGACTTGTAGCTTAAATTCTTTTGTGTATTTAGACATGAAAACTGCACCTTAATAAGTTGGATAAAGTGTCCAACTTTTGGGGTGCAGTTCATAGGTGCCTTTTTTATTATCTTCAATTTGACCAGCCTAACACTTCAGGTTAGTTGACAGTATTGCCGAGTAGCAGCTTTTGATTAACCTTTACATTACTTTTTTCACGTAAAGATTGTTTGTAAGCCGATAAGTACTCATTCGCTAAAGATGCATTAAGTTCTGCTTTTGCCAGCTTTTGCGCTTCCGCATCTTGCCCGACTAAGCTGTCAATTTTACTAACTTTAACTAACAAGTACCCTTGTCTGCTATTAGCAACACCAGAGTAAGCTGGCAACTTGCTCACATTAGTTTTAAACACTTGATTCATTGCCAGTTCGGTTAATCCCTGCGCATTTTTACGATCCACAATCACTTCTGGAATCCAATCAATGCCAGTCACCGCTTTATCCGCATTTAGATCTTTCAGTGCAGATTCACCTTTAGCAATAGCGAGCTTCGTAGCTGCCTCTAATTTAAGCAAGTCCTCAATGCCTGCCTTGACTTCATCAAAGCTTCTTGGTGCTGCTGGCTTATACGCTACAACACGTGCTGAGACCAAGTTATTAGGTGAAACTTCAATCGCTTCAGTATTGCGATGGTCTTTTAAAACTTCATCAGAAAACACCAGGTTCATTATTTTTTCATTCTTAAAGAATTTAGCGCCAGCTTCACGCGTAATAAACTCTGAAGTTTGCACCTGACTACCAAACATTTTAGCTGCTGGTTGCAAGCTTGATGATTGTTCATAAACGATATTGCTGAAGCTTTCTGCTTTTTCAGTAAATGCCGCTTGTGCTTTTTGGTAGATTAATTCAGCTTTAATTTTAGGTTTCAAACTGTTGTAATCAGAGCTTTCGCCTGTAATGCCAGTAACCTTAATAATATGGAAGCCAAATTCAGACTCCACCAAATTACTGATTTCATTAACTTTCATGCTAAAAGCGGCTTCTTCAAACGGCTTTACCATCGCACCGCGACCAAAACTACCTAAATCTCCGCCTTTAACCGCTGACCCAGGGTCTTGAGAGTTTTTAACTGCTAAGGCTTCAAATGATTTTGGGTTTTTCTTAACCGCAGCCAAAATTTCTTCCGCTTTAGCTTTCGCCTGTTGCTTTTGTGCTGGTGTCGCATTCACGCCAAAGCCAATTAAAATATGGCTTGCGCGCCTTTGCTCACTACCCTGAAATTTTGACGCATTCTCGTCATAAAATTTCTTTAACTCAGCTTCATCAACTTTGATACCAGGAATCAAGCTACTTGTTGATAGCAACAGAAATTCAATTTTTACTTGCTCAGGCACCACTAATTTATTCTTGTGTTGTTCGTAATAAGCCTTTACCAGCGCAGGATCAATCTTTACGTCTTTAATGAAGTCCTTGGCTTTGATTTCCGATACCGTCACGTGGCGTTGTTGATTGGTGAGCTTAAATGTATTGTCGGCACGCGTATTAGAAATGAAGCCGAGCTTACCAATACTGTCTTGCGCCTGTTGCGCCAAAAGATCTAAACGCATCCCTGCTTCAAATTTTGATGGCGTGATATGGTTTTGTTGCAGAGTTTGATCGTAAAGCTCTTGAGAGAATTTACCATCTTTTTGAAACTCAGGCATACCTGTCACATAGGTTGCAAGTTGTGCGTCACTGATAGCATATTTAGCATGCTGAATTTCATCATTCAACAAACGTTTGCTGATGAGTTGGTTTAACACCATCGCCTTAACTTCAGGGCTATCTAATTGTGCAGGATCAACTTTACCTTCTGACTGTAAGCGATTGCGCAAATTTTGTAAGGCATTAGTGTACTCTTGGATTGAGATGCTATGTCCAGCCACCTCAGCGACTGCAACATTACTACCAGCATGATTTAAATAAGAGTCTATACCAAACAATGCAAAAGGAATGGTAATCAAGGCTAACAAAGCTTTACCAACCCAACCATGGGCTACTGAGCGGATTTTATCTAACATAAAGAATTCTCTTCTAAAATATTCACTAAATATTTGGAACAACTAAGCAATATGTCTAGTTTTCACAAACTTTACTCAAATTTAAAAAAACGTGAGCGTCACATTATAAGGCAACTAGGGCTTGAATTTAACCCGTGTTTTGATTTATCTCTGCAAAACAGGCTCTAATAAAGGTTTAATTAGCACGAACGCTAGGTTTACTTGTTACATGAACAAGCCTACCAAGATTGACAAACTATATGTTGCAATATATTCAGCACTGACCTTAGGGAAGCAATGGTACTTGTTTACTTTATTTAGAGGTAAGTACAAAAGCAAAAGCCCCGCTTGTGGCGGGGCTTTGCTGCTATGTTACCTCCGTTAGGAAATAACATAGACTTGTTGGCGGAGCGGACGGGACTCGAACCCGCGACCTCCTGCGTGACAGGCAGGCATTCTAACCAACTGAACTACCA
>CAIRXI010000068.1 GCA_903882525.1 uncultured Pseudomonadota bacterium
ATGCACGAAGCGGATAAAGCTAGAAGCAATGCGGCTGTCAGCTTTGTGGAAGGCTGATTTAGAGGTCTTCAGGCAACTAGGGGCCAGAAGCGGACACTGACAATCCCTGTGATAAGGAATGATGTCGAGATAAGCTATTTTAGTTGTAATCTAAATTGGATGTATTTAACTTAAGAAAGCGGGCTTGCAGTTAATTGGATAGCGGTTTTGTGTGCGCCATTAAGATTAACTTTTTTGCCCTGAAAAAATAAAGACAATGAGTCAAAATGTTCTGCAGCAATAATAAAAGGTGGAGCCCCAGAGAATATATTGCTAGCCTCTGTTGATAGATTAAAATGTTTTATCATGCCATTGGCATCAGACACACATATTTTTTGGGGTGTTGCACTAGTAAAATAAACCTTATTTGCCGGCTTAATTGGCGATTTAACCTGCACCTCTAGAAGGACATCATCCTTGGTGCAAGAATCCTCCAATTCTGTTATTGGCGACTTTGGTTTCACAACTTCTGCGACTACCTTTGTTTGAATTTCCTTCGCAAATGGTTTCGTTTCTTCTAAAGGTGTGCTGTTGATCTCTTTGTCAGGAGTCGTCTTTTCTTGAACAATTATTGCTGCGCTATGTTTGATGTTTTGATTTTCTTGAACTGGCTCGTCTAAGCTTGTATTCAGCAGAAAATTTATTGCCACTAGAACAGCTAACAACATAGTCGCATTAACTATGAAGGGCCTTAATTCTCGACCTATAGCAAATAACTTTTCATGCGCATGTTTAAGCATGGATAGCTCAGGTGGGGCACTGATATTTAGCAAAGTCTCCTGTGGCAGGCTAGGCTCATTATCTGAAAGCTGAGGCTCTATATCCAAAGCGAGTGCTACGCGATTAAAACATAACTGCCTAATTTGAATAGAGTAGAAGGGGCTGATGTCATCTGACTCCAATGCTTTCACTTGATTTAAGCTTAAGCATGATCTGCTGGCAACTTCCAAACAAGATAGGTTGAGCGCCTCTCGTTTTTCTTTAAGTACGCTACCTGTAATCATAGAATAATCTCTATGAGTTGATATTTATTAGGAATTGTAGAATGCATTATTTATAGATTAATCTTATGCGTACAGATTAATTCACCAGCAATAGATGATCCTGGTTGTATTTTTATTGAATCGTAACTAATCTTCGCGCTAACATTTGAGTAGGTGTTTAGAGCCAATTCGCGGCATTTAACTTCGCCTTTTAAATTGCCCATCACAACAACAACATCCGCATTTAATTTCCCATTAAATACACCGCTTTTACCTATGGTAATTTTATCTGCCTTAAGATTACCTTTAAATTGCCCGTCTAAATGCAAAATTCCATTAAAAGTAAAATTTCCATCTAAAACAGCTCCAGCACTAATAATTGAGGGCCTTTGTATTGCAATAGCGGTTTCATTTAAATGATTAGTTAAAGGTGTGCCGGCTTTATCTTCACTTAATACAGGCATAATTTCATTGCTGTTGACTGCTGGACGTTTATATTTATTGAACATTTTTTGCCATAGCCATGATAATTGATGGGTTCGTTTTAGTATTGTTTTCAGAAATTTCGAAATGCAAATGAGTTCCAGTTGAAAGCCCTGTATTGCCAATCTTTCCTATAGGAGTGCCTTTGATAATTTTTTGGCCAAGTTTCACTGATACTAAGCTTAGGTGACCATACAATGTTCTGATGCCATTGCTATGTGACACTGTTACTAGGTTTCCATAGCCATGATTGTCGAATACAATTGTTTCAACAGTGCCCGCAAGGACATTTCTCGCATACAAGTCACTGGTAGGTACATAATCCAAGCCTTCATGTAATGAAAGCTTGCCTGTCACTGGGTGAATTCTAGGTCCAAACTTGGAGGATGTGGTCGCGTGGCTCACTGGTGCCGTTGTCGGGAATGATGATAGAAATGAATTGAGTGCTTCATTTTTTACAAGACTTTTCTTGTAATCTTCCGACATCTTTGTACTTGGGGCATCTAATGTAATTTCATTTACAGGGCCGCCACTGGCTAAATGCTTCGCTGAGATGTTTTTCTCTATCCTCTCGATGTCATTCCATGACATGCCGGAAGCTTTAAGCCCTAGCTCAAGGGTTCTGTTTGCACGTGCAAGTTCTAAAGTTGAAAATTCCACTAAGTGGTGCATCTTATTTAAATCATCTTTATATTTATGTGCTATTGCTAACAACCTAGATTGAGGGATTTCTTCAGAAAAAGTTTGCGGTTCATCTGATAGATCTGCTAGAGCTTCAAAAGCTTCTTTTCTTTTTTTCTCAGCCTCTATCTTTGACGTTACTAGTTTTTCATAACGCCAAATTGATAAGCTGCTATGAAGTGAAAGCGCCGTGATGGTAAAAATAATTGCTAAGCAAGCACAAACCAAACACCTTGCCACTAAGCGTTGCGTGTTGGATTTTATGTGAAAATAATGTAGCTCGTCAGACTGTTCAAAGATTAATCTAAAATCGGTATACTCATGCCCCCATAGGCTTTTCACCAATTTTATTGGTGAAAAGGAGGAGTAATCTAACTTGGATGCCAAACTAATCATCAGTATTTGTAATTACAGATGTTGTTTTAATTGGTAAAGATTCAAATTCAGTTTTCAGGGGCAGCTTATCTATTTGACCTTCTATTAATCCACCGTGCTCGATTTCTAAAGATTGATAGCGGATAGTGCCTGAAATCTTCCCATTAGCTCTGACAATTAATGTTTTTCTAACTTCTAATGAATTAACTACTTCACCTTGAATATCAGCAACATCTACTTTTACATCGCCACTCACTTTGCCACTTATGCCCACAAAAATTTCTTGGGCTGTAATTTCGCCGTTAACTTCCCCGTAAACGTGAACTGCACCTGTCGCAATAATGCTGCCTGTTAAGCTCACACCCTTGCCGACTAAAAGTGTTCCTTCTTTATCTTCCATTGTTTACTCGATTCGGTATATAAATGACCGTTAAAATTCGTCAATTTGGCTTATATGTTGCGCCCAGATGATTGGCGCGACTGCCCATTGACGTGAATTCATCAAAAAAGATTATTCTGGATTTAGATTAAATGGAGTGAATGGCTGAGACAATCCCCAATTCGGGGCTATGACTTAAAATAATTTTCGACTAGATTGTGCTAAGTTTATTTTAAGGGAAACTTTTTAAGAAATTCAGGAAGGCTACTGCAATATAGTTTTTCGAAAATTATCGCGCGTTTCTTTTTAATGGTATCGGCTTTTAGGCCCAAAGCCTCTGCAATCATCTTGTTTGAAAACCCTTGTTTAATATATTGCGCTACTTCTTTTTCTTTTTCTGTTAGGGATTGATATAGGAGTGAAAACGCTACATTTTTTTCTGCGTGTACAAATTGATGCATCAGCTTTTCAAAGGTTTTTTCAATCAAGTTAAGCAGTAGATTAGGTTCAACTGGTTTAAGTAAGAAATCATCCGCACCATTTTTTAGCGCACTGATAATTTGTTGTGGCTGGCTGTTGCCACTTAAAAATATCATTGGCACATCAATGCGCTCATTATTTAAAAAGTCTTGCAGGTCTAATCCACTTTCACTGACCATTTGCATGTCGGTTAACAGGACTGAAAGGGGGGCAATGGGTAAACTTTCTTTAAAGTCCGTGAGATTAGTGTAGGCTTTGACTTGAAAGCCCTGGTCGCGCAAGAAAAGCGTAATCCCGCTCAAAATAGCGGTGTCGTCATCAATCAGATAAACCGTTTTACTCTTCTTTATCATCGGGAGAGGGACTAGCCATCAAGGTTAACTCAATAACGGCACCGGTTAACTGCGCTTCATTCTGATTGACATTGCGGGCACTAATTTGACCACCCCAACTTTCAACAAACATCTTACTTAAGGCCAATCCGATTCCAATGCCGCCGGCCTTATTGCTGGCTAGCCAATTAAACATTTCACGCGCCACCTTGGCAGATAGGCCAATGCCAGAATCCATAACTTTAATTAATATGGACTTATTCATGGGTGTAATGCTAATGAGTATTTCGCGCTTTGCCTGCGAACTCGTGTTATTTACCACCGAGTCGATTGCATTATCTAGAATGTTAATGAGCACATGATTGATTTGTGCATCATCGGCTAAGACTTGAATGCTTTTCGGAATAGTTGGTTCTATTTTAATGATTATGTTGTTGTTTTTTGCCTTATTTCCCATGACGGAAAGGCTTTCATTAACTTTTTCTCTAAGATTGACGGAGGTCACGTTAAAGTCTGATTTCGTCATTAAACTGCGTAAGTTTTTAATTACTAGAATGGCTTGTTGTGTGGGCGCCATGACCAGATTGAGTCGATCAGTGACTTGAATAGGTATATTTTTTTGCTTCTTGAGTAGGCTGGACAGGTTCTCTAGGGCAAACCACGCTGCGGTGAGCGGTTGAGAAATCTCATGAATGACAGAAGATCCGTAGCCACCTATGTCAGAGAATGCTTTTGTCCGTGCATATTGGGTGATGAGAGCTTCTTTTTTCTTGAGAATGGCGACCAATTTTTTATTTTCACCTAAGCTTTCGGTTCGCTCTCTATTCACCCTTTCGAGCACGACGCCCACATAGCCTAAGTTAGTGTAGACAACAGTAGTAAAGGCAATGAGTGACATGACGATGTTGATGGCACTTTGCGCGGTATACAGTTGACTAACTTCAGCGCCAAAGACAACGGATAGTGTTTTGATCAATAAGATGCATGCATACAAAAAGTAATTGTAGCTAATCACGCGAATGGTTTTTATGCCATGTAATTTCTCGTAGACCCAAGCAACATGCACTACAAATAACAGTTCAATTGCATAGGTTGGTAAGAGGTAATTTCTTGCTTGATTAATACCTAATGTGCGCCAAGCTAGTTCGTACATCATGATAAATAATAAAGAGCCCAACAAAAGATGCATCTTCTTGATGGGTTGTTTGCAATCAATTTTTAATGATTGAAGTCTAAGTAGTGTGCCAGAAAAGAATAGAGCGTTAGGCAGGGTGTATGTGATTGATGTTGGAAGGTTGATGAGCTCAGCCCTAAGGGAGACGATGATAAACCCAATGCCTCCAAAAATACCGCCTATAGTCCAAAGCTGGACAGCTAGGTTGCGGTGCTCTTTTAAGAACACATAGACTGATACTGGGAATAAGCAATACATCAACCCCACAACAAATGTCGCAGTAATGAGATCAAAGTGCATGGATGGGGTTCTTATTCATGTGAATGACAGTGTGCTATCAAATTAAATCTTACCACTTTTTGATGTTGCCTATTACGAGGTTGGTTGATACTTAGGATGCGGCTTAATTAAGAGCCATGGCTTATAGTGTAAAGCTTAACCCTAAAAACATATCCAAAATATCCCCAATTAGGGGTTGTTAGTGAGGGTTAGTTTGCGGAATGATTGCCATCCATAATTTCTAATTTCAGACCAACTAGGCTTTATCGTTGAAGCCCGCGCTCTGCAGCAGGCCTTGCTGAAGAAAGTGGTTGAGCTGGGCATTCCAACTATGTTGG
>CAIRXI010000069.1 GCA_903882525.1 uncultured Pseudomonadota bacterium
ACTAGTCGCAGAGTCTGCACAGCGGGGCTGTTGAGTAGCAACTTGGCTGCAGGATACTTCCATGTCAGATGATCCACTAGGTCATTGGCTTCATAAGGTACATCGCCTATACCATCACCATTTCGATCCCAGCCGATGTAATTGCTCCAATAGTTTCCGGTCTTAACTCCCCAGTATTCATCTTTACTGGCTACATATTTAATCTGCTCCCGATTGTTGATTAAGTCATTACCTTCGACCTCATTATGTATGGATCCCGCCCATAGGTGGACTCCAACACGGTTGGCAATAATTAGATTATTACGTAATACATTAAACTCTGCATCATAGATAAAAAAACCACGGCCATTACCAGAGACGATATTATTCTCAATCACTGAGTCCGTGATAGTGCGAAGCATGATGCCGTGATCTGAGTTACCCCAAGCATGATTATTGCGCACGGTCTGATTGCGAACTTCCATAAGTGCCAGCCCACCACGATTAAGATAAGACTCGTTGTTTTCCCATACGTTATAGTTAGAATTCATGTAATGCGTGCCGTAACGCAGATGGTGTAGTCGGTTGCCACGGAATACTGCATGATTTGAAACGTCGACGTAGATACCGTCACGCGTAAAACTAATATGGTTGTCTATAATCTGGGCGCCACTGCTGTTATATAGTTGTACGCCGTTGCCACGTTGCGCAGAAGCCAAGTCTCGCATACCAGTAATGTTGTTACCGATAACCTTAATATCTTTGACTTTTTCAATCCACAATCCAAAAAGCGTGTAGTTGATTATATTATGTTGAATAATGGCGCGATCGCTACCTGGCTCCAAGTAAATGCCAGCATTCTGCGCGGTGAGATCTGAACCGCTGTTACTGATGATACAACCCTCAATAGTCACGTCGGGTGATTTTACCCGTATGACGTCAGCTACATTCCCACCATCTAAGGTCGGTCGATTTAAGCATTTAAGATGCAGTGGTTTCGTGATCACTAAGTGCGTCGGATAATAGCCGAGTTTAACTATTATGGTATCGCCTATACCTGCTTGCTGGACGACTGCAGCAATTGACTGCCCAGGCTCTATTACATACTCAGCAGCATTTCCTTGAATGCAAAACAGCAATAACCCAAGTACGGCAAGACGATAGGCACTATCCATTAATCCACCAATTGCAGCAGGCCAAGATTACGCAGCACAGAAAATAAAATAACGCCTATTAGGAGGTTTTTGAACATAACATAACAAAACATATCCATGCGACCTGCTTGCCGATAGTTATGACGCCACCATGGCCCATCTTTGATATATGGCTTACATTGCAGACGAATAATAATTTCGTAGGCGCTCCAACCTAACCACCAGCCAATGACTGCACTGGCACCCAACTGCCCATTAGCTGCCAATAACCATGCGGTAGTGGCGGCGAGGGCCAATGCCATACCAGCACTTTCAATTGCTTTATGCTGAAGCCAGCCTTCTTTGTTCCATGGCCATAAGTGATCTATGATTTCGTGCATGAACCATTTTATTCCTGAGGCGTGCGCATAGTCTGGGGAGCTATTGTTGACACTTGGTTTCATATATCAACACCTTTTGTATTTATCGGTTTGATGGGAATGTAATATCCAGCTGCGCTGATGCGCGTTAGCGGCAAGCCAGTCTTAATGCGCAATTTGCGCTCTTTCGATAGAGGGGGGCAAGCATGATCATCATAATAAAGCACCATACAATCCAAGCATAGCAAACATTCACGGTGATCAATGACGCCAATACTGTCGATTGCTTGAGAGCCGCAACCTTTGGCGCAAGCTGCACAGCTTGTACATTCTTGTTTACGCTTAAGCCCAAACCAGCGGAAGGTTGATGGCATCGCAAGTGCAGCGCCTAGCGGGCATAGGTATTTGCAAAATGGGCGTTCTGTGAATATGGACAAGCCAAGCAAAGTAGCTGTAAATAATGTGTATGGCCAACTACGGTTTAATAGGCCAACTAAAAATGTGGTTTTAAATGGTTCTACTTCGGCTAATTTTTCCGCTAATCCCATGGAAAAAAATGAAACCGTGAGCAACATCAAAAATATGCCATATTTCAGCCACTTCAAGCGGTCGTGCAATGCACGGCTAGGCATAAACTGAAAGCGTTTCAAGCCACCTCGTTCGGCAACCTTATATAGCAATTCCGACAAAGAGCCGAATGGGCACATCCAACCGCAGAATAGTCCGCGCCCCCATACAAAAACAGTGACAATGATAAATAACCAAAAGATAAATATAAATGGATCCGATAGAAATAGCTCCCACTTCCAGTGAAATAG
>CAIRXI010000070.1 GCA_903882525.1 uncultured Pseudomonadota bacterium
GGGTGTCTGCTTCTGCCCCAAGTACTTATACATCTCTGAAAAGTACCTATCTATATGCCGTCTGTAGGGATATGTAAAGTGAAAAAGACCTAAAGCAGACATTGAATTTAGTGGTTACCGACCCAAAGCAGACGCTCATGAGTTAATCAAAGTGTTTAAATATGCTGATTGTTAGATATAGGTGTGACGTAACTGCATGAGGTGCATCTACCAATGACGGCCATCTCTTGCAAAGTAGTCACGCCTAATAACACCATGACTCTCGATTTCGTTATCTTGACCGTAATTTCGGCAATTTCAAGATGTTGAGCGATGTCCTTCACCATCATCCCGTTACTCAACAAATCAAATATAACCCGTTGTTTTTTGCTTAATAACGATAATTTGGTGGAATAGATATGAACGAGTGAAGCCGAGTCCATTTCTGACAAAGGGATTTCTTTTACATAATTAATACTATAAGTAGCCATAATGTATTCTCGTTGATTAAAATTAAAACAGCTTTCTGTAGCGAAGTATCCAGCGACTGTCTTCAATAAATCCATTGTCTGTTTGTAAATCACGTCCGTATTGAATTGATATTCTGCCGAAGGAGTAGTGCCCCATCGCCGTGAGTTGGAAGCGTTGAAGGTTGATAGTGTCTTGTTGATTAACGGCATTTATCGTCGTTTCGCCACCCGTCGTGTAAAAATAAGTGGCAGCCACGGAATACGTAGGGTTGATGGTATAGCTTAAGGCCGTTTGTGCTGTGTAAAGAACGCTCTGCCCACGCTTGTAATGCCCGGATAAATAATCATTGTTATCCCCAGACCATAGTGCATCAATCGCAGCAGACCAAGCTAGCGAATCTAAAAGTGGAATTTGATAGGCGGTCTGAAGTGCTGTTTGGTATCTGTTCCCACTAATATTGAATGCGCGATTATTATCATAACTGCCTGTCGGGACCGTTAAGTAACCCCCCACGGCCCAATAAGTCCGAGTATCTCGATTAGCGTAAGGCCAGATAGCTAAAAGCATTGAGGTATCACCGATTCCCGCATCCCCTTTATATGAAGATAAAGCGCCTTCTGGATGCGTATATCCAACAGGAGTTTGAGCGTAGAAGAATGCTGGATAATCAGCAATTTTAAATGAGCGCCCTAATCGAACTAAAAATTGTGAAACTTCAATTTTTGGGTTACCAACCTGCTTTATGCCATCAATATATTTATTACCATAGCTACTTGATAGATATGAGAATTGAACTAAAGTTAAATCAGGTGGAGGCGCAACCAGGTCGCCTGGCTGTAAATCAATGGCGTAAGTTTGATTACTAACTAAAAGCAACCCAAAAGCTAGGCATGAAATTTTTTGTAAAAATTGCATTCGTTTTTCCAAGAAAACCAAGTCTAAAATAAACATCATTACTTGCTTAAATTTACCCATAAACGCCAATGCGTTAAATATACTTAAAGTGTTGAGCCTGTCGTTAAGAAACCATTAGACGCATTAACTTATCTGCTTTGCAGATTTGGCTGTGAATTTCACTACTGTAGAATAAAGTTCGAATTCGATACTGAATTAAGTACTCTGGCGGAAGTTAACAAATTGATTTGCATTACTTTTGTATTGGTCGTAAATACGTTAGCAAAACAATCTGAAACTTCAACATAGGCTAAGTTCGGTACATAATAGGTTCGATTTTTGTTGGCAAGCCTATCTAATACAACAAAACTTTCAGTTTCATTATTTGTGCTGAGCAATTGCCATCTATTTTCATCAAATCCACTAAACATAATATGCCTAAGATATGAATGCATTTCTACATTCGCTGGTCGCCATTTATTTTCTGAAAAAACCAACCATAAGAACGAGCCACAATAAGTTTAAATATCAATACTTAAACTTAGATGGCACAGTCAATAAGGCGGCTTTTACTTATCGCCGACTAACTATTAATTATTTAGCAGCTTCAGCAGGTGCAACTTCAGCAGCAGGCGCAGGTGCGGCCTCAGCGGCAGGCGCAACTTCAACAGCCGGTGTAGCTTCTTCTTTTTTAGCACAAGCCGTTAATGTAAGCGCTAAGAGTGCAGCAAGTAATATCGAACGTGTCATTTTTAATTCCTTAATAAGGTTAAAGTCAGTGAATAAAGTTATTAAATAATTTCAATTGAGAATGCGTAAAATCCAACATGTCTGAAATTAGAAATTATGGATGGCAATCATTCCGCAA
>CAIRXI010000071.1 GCA_903882525.1 uncultured Pseudomonadota bacterium
CGAATAATGTTGCCAGTATTGGGAGGAATTTCAGGTTCGAACAAAACGATAGTAAACATACATCTCAATTTAATGGTTTGGGTAGCATTCTCGCTGCAAGGCTACATTCTACATGGGCAGTACAAGATTTTTAATGATTCACTCTGATTGTTCAAATTATGGATACTGAAGATCTCAGAATCTACATTAATTAGCCAGCGTTATGCCCGACACATCAGTGGTATAGTAGTATTTTAAACAATTGATTAAATATTAATCTAATGTTCATGATTTGCACCATATTTGGTTGACAAGGTATAATTGCCATACAAATCAAGTTAATACATTGCACGCTAAATCAAAGGAACAGCTTATGCTGGAATCAACCAACAAATCTACAGCCATTAACTCTATCGTCGAAGCCGTGATTGATACTAGCTGTATAAAGTCAAACCTAGCAGCCGAAAAATTAGCGAGTAGCTCTGTTAATCGCTGGAGTGTTGCTGAAATTGTTGCATTATTTGAATTACCTTTTAGTGATTTAATGTATCAAGCGCAAACGGTTCATCGATTACATTTTGATCCAAATGCGGTCCAAGTAAGTACCTTGCTGTCGATTAAAACTGGTGGTTGTTCTGAAGATTGTGGTTACTGCCCGCAAGCCGCTCGATATCACACTGAGGTGGAAAGTGAACCTTTGATGCGTTTGGAAGATGTGCTTACTGCCGCACAGGAAGCCAAAGACAACGGTGCTAGTCGGTTCTGCATGGGTGCAGCTTGGCGCGGACCGAAACAGCGAGATCTGGAGCCTGTGCTTAAAATGATCGCAGAGGTCAAAGCCATGGGTTTAGAAACCTGTGCTACCTTAGGCATGCTAAAAGAAGGTCAAGCCGAGCAGTTAAAAGATGCAGGCTTGGATTATTACAACCATAACCTAGATACTGCGCCTGAATTTTACGGTGAAGTGATTACCACGCGCACTTACCAAGATCGACTAGAAACATTAGACCGTGTCCGCGATGCAGACATTAATGTCTGTGCTGGAGGCATTATTGGTATGGGTGAATCCCGTAATCAGCGCGCTGGTTTATTGGCCCAATTGGCCAATATGGAACGTCCACCGGAAAGTGTTCCGATTAACTTACTGACTCAGGTTGAAGGTACACCATTACATGGTACTGAAGAGTTAGATTTAATTGAATTCGTACGTACGATTGCCGCCGCACGCATTACCATGCCTTCGAGCTATGTTCGTTTATCTGCGGGTCGCCAAAGTATGCATGAAGGCATACAAGCTCTATGCTTTTTAGCTGGTGCCAATAGTATTTTTTACGGAGAGAAGTTACTGACTACGGGCAATCCAGACGCAGTTACGGATAAAAATTTATTTGCTAAACTAGGTATCAACCAAGCAGGTGTTAGCCAAGTTTAATCCATGCTTAACTCTTTAAAATTAAGCTTGGATCAGCGTAAGGTTGATGGTTTATTGCGTCAGCGTCGTTTACTTGACTCACCGCAGGCTGAACATATTGTTGCTAACAATCAACATTTTCTGTCGTTTTGTAGCAATGACTACCTAGGCCTCGCTAACCACCATGATTTGATTGCTACTATGCAATCTGCAGCTCAGGCATCAGGCGTAGGCAGTGGCGCTTCCAATCTTATTACCGGCCATCATCGTTATCACGATAATCTAGAAAAGCAGTTGGCAAAATTTGTTCACATGCCAGCGGCCTTATTGTTTTCTACTGGCTATATGGCCAACATTGGCGTGATTAGTGCGTTGATGGGACGCAATGATGCGGTATTTGCCGATAAGCTGAATCATGCTTGTTTAAATGATGGCGCATTTTTATCACGAGCAGAATTTCATCGATTTCCCCATAATGATGTCGTTGCACTAGAAGAATTACTTAAAACTAGTACCGCGAAGCATAAGTTAATTGCTGCTGACGCCGTATTTAGTATGGATGGCGATATGGCACCATTGCCGGAATATTTATCGTTATGTGAAAAGTATGATGCTTATTTGTATGTGGATGATGCACATGGTTTTGGTGTTTTAGGTGAGCATGGTCAAGGTACGCTAAATCATTTTAAACTGAAGTCGCCACGGATTATTATGATGGCAACCTTGGGTAAAGCTGCAGGAGTGGCTGGCGCATTTGTCGCTGGTGAGCAAGTGGTGATTGAGTATTTAATTCAAAAAGCGAATAGCTATGTCTACTCAACTCCTGCGCCCCCTGCGCTGTCGGCTACATTAAGTGCTTCTGTTAATCTAATCGAGCATGGAGACCATTTACGTTCGCATTTACGCACTCTGATCGCTTATTTAAAAGACAATCTAAACTGTAGAAAATGGCAGTTGATGCCATCTGATACAGCTGTACAACCCTTGGTTGTTGGCGGAAACCATGAGGCATTAGCGTTAAGTGAGTATTTACAAAGCTGTGGTGTGTTGGTGCCTGCAATTCGTCCACCCACAGTCCCTGTTGGTACTTCAAGGTTGCGCATTTCACTATCGGCGGCGCATAGCATTGAAGATATTCAGAAACTAATTAAAGTGTTGCATCAAGCAGAAACCTTATTATGAACAATACGCATATCGAAGTCATAGGCAACGGCCCAAACTTAGTGCTAATCCACGGTTGGGGGATGCATAGTGCAGTTTGGCAACCGGTGATTAAAAAGCTGAGTAAGGTGTTTACCCTTCATTTGGTAGATTTACCTGGGATGGGTTTAAGTCGGCCTATTGAACCATATCATTTACATGCGACAGCAGAAAATATTGCCGAAATTCTTCCCCCTAATGCAGATATAGTTGGTTGGTCTTTAGGCGGTCAGGTGGCGATGCGTATTGCTTTAGATTATCCAGACATGGTACGCAGACTCGTTCTGGTCGGCGCTACTCCAAGCTTTGTTAATAAGCCTGATTGGCAGTTTGGTATGGCCGGAGATGTGTTCAGTAGTTTTGCCTACAGCGTCAATGCAGACTACCAAAAAACCATGACCCAGTTTTTAACCCTGCAATGTATGGGTGCTGACGATGCTAGATCTACAGTGAAGTTATTGCGTAATAAATTTGCCGAGCGGCCGATTCCCAGCACCCAAGTTTTACAAAAAGCTCTACAGATATTATTGGAAACAGACTTGCGTTCGGAAATTGAGAATCTACGTAAACCAGCACTTCTGATTCATGGTGACCGCGATACGCTAGCGCCTGTTCAGGCTGCGCATTGGATGATGCAACACTTACCAATGGGTTATCTGCGTGTAGTGGCTGGTGCGTCACATGCGCCATTTTTGTCTCATCAAGCACAATTTATTGATGCGCTGACGCAGTTTTTAGAACCGACTAGTTTGTAATGCTTACCGACGATATTTATCGCATGGATAAAGCGCGTGTGCGAGCGTCGTTTGGAAGGGCTGCACTTACTTATGACGCAGCAGCCGTGTTGCAAAAGCAAGTACGCACGGAAATGCTCAGCCGACTGAATTTGGTTAAATTAAAACCGGCCGTAATATTAGACGCGGGTTGTGGCACTGGTGCTGCTAGCCATGCTTTGCAACGTCGCTTTAAACACGCACAAGTGATATCGCTAGATTTTGCGCATCCAATGTTGCAAAAAACGCGCAAAACTGGATTATGGCAGCGCCTAAAATTGTTATGCGGCAGTTCAAAGCAATATCTGGTTTGCGCAGATATTGAGTCTATTCCATTGAAGGATGCTGGTGTAGGCTTGCTGTGGTCTAACCTAGCTATACAGTGGTGTAACGATCTAGATGCAGCTTTTCAGGAGTTTCACCGCGTATTGCAACCTGAAGGGTTACTTATGTTCAGTACCTTTGGTCCTGACACATTGCGTGAACTAAGAATCGCAAGTAGTGAAGCCTCCAGTACACCCTTTACCAGTGTCAGTCGTTTTATTGATATGCATGATATAGGCGATGCGTTGGTGCGTGCTGGATTTAGCGCGCCTGTGCTTGATGTAGAGCGCTTTACCTTGACCTACGACGATGTGCAAAGCGTAATGCGTGATCTTAAAAGCATTGGTGCACATAATGCCACTGCAGGTCGTGCTCGTGGTTTACTCGGCCGTGGTTTTTTGCAAAAGTTAGCCGCGAGCTATGAACAATTTAGGCTTGGTGCCAAACAAGATGGCGGTAAATTACCTGCTACTTTTGAGGTGGTGTATGGGCATGCCTGGCGCTCGCAAGATAAACCAAAGTTTGATGCTGGTGTTTCGCCAGTGACATTTAAAAGTAGAACTTAGAGACACAATGCAGTTGTCTGGCTCTTATTTTGTGATTGGTACTGATACTGATGTAGGTAAAACCTATATTGCCAGCGCACTGTTAAAACATTTTGTGCAGTTAGGTTTTAAAGCCGTAGGCATGAAGCCGATTGCCTCTGGCTGTGAAGTCAGTTCACTTTTTGACTCAGCACTTGCCAACGCAGATATTTTTGCTTTAACCAGCGCGAGTAATGTAGAGGCGCCACTCAATCTCATTAGTCCCTATCGTTTTGTCCCTGCTATTGCGCCACATATAGCCGCCGAGCAAGTGGGCGTAGACATCGATGTGGCGGTGATTACGCATGCGTATCAACAACTAACTAAGCAAGCGGAGGTAGTGATTGTTGAAGGTGTTGGCGGCCTGTTCGTTCCAATCAATCAAAAACAAACGTTGGCTGATGTTGCTCAAGCACTTAATCTACCCATTATTTTAGTGGTTGGGATGCGGTTAGGCTGTATTAATCATGCTCTGCTTACGGTCGCCGCTCTTGAACAACATGGTTTAAAGTTGGCGGGTTGGATAGCCAATCAGATTGATCCCCAGTTGCTAAATTTTGAACAGAACATAGACTCATTGACGCAGCGAATAGATGCCCCATGTATGGGGGTGGTGGCTTGGCAGGGCGAGCTTCGCCTGTAATTACAACAAGATAAGTGCTAGTGCCCTAACACTACACTTTCTACCAACACTCTATAGAATTTCAGTTCTTGTGGTGAATGAAGGCGTAAATCAGGAACTATCACTTCTGCGCGCTTGCCTGAATCTATCCCTAAGATGAACAATGGCTGACTTTCCCCCACGACACGCCCAGTATTGGCATCAAGTTGCACCACCTTGACCTGTACGCGTCCAATGGCGACTACTGTCGGATTCGAGACCACTGCATACAGATTTCCATAGTTATCTGTTTGTGTGCTGGCTTGCAAATGCTGGGAAGGGTGCAACGGTAAATCTAAGCGCACATATTCCGCACTCGACTGCCGACCAATTTCGGAGTTGGAGTCTGCTGCAATTGAAAAATTTTCGAGTGCCATTTTTAGATCTCCACGCTCTTCTGCCATTTTTCCTAGTAAATAATGGCTAGGTGCTGTCGGTAGTAGTGCGTTACCTTCTTTCAAATACTGCTCAGCCTCTGCCTTACGTCCTAAATTAAACAAGGCTAAGCCAGCTTGAACGTGTGGCTTAAAATAGTTGGGTTGCAGTTGTATTGCTTTGTCGTAATGGGTTATAGCAACAGCGGATTTTTTTTGAGCCAAGGCAATGTCGCCTAGCAGTTCCTGAAAGCGTGCTTCACGCGGTTCTATAGCCACAGCTTGTTTTGCCAGCGTTGTGGCTTTGTCGAAACTTTTCTCAGACAGAGCCTTTACGCCATTGTCATATGCTTTGTAAGCGCTTTGTGTTGCCTTAAGTTTGGCTATTTTTTGAGCATAGACTTC
>CAIRXI010000072.1 GCA_903882525.1 uncultured Pseudomonadota bacterium
ATTCCAGCATTCGAGTGAACTCACTCCAACTGGCATCACTGATCGATTTTGCTAAATGATGATTCTTAACCATTCCAGCAACATTCAAGTCTTCAACCGATATCGTTTGGTTTTCACGAATTATTTTGGTTGAAAGCTTATATCAAAAGAACTGGCTGCAATGAGTGTGCTAATCACTCGCGAACAAAAGAACGAATCAATCAAGCGTAAATAATTAAAATTCGTACTTAACAACAGCACAAAAGACTCCCGTAAAACATACCCTCATTAGTTAGCAGTTCCACCAATGGTGACCTTAATGTAAAATGGCGTTTTACCCAGTGCCTACATAACATGTCATCCCTCCCCACCACCCCATTGCAGGGTGAAATCAAACGTCGTCGTACATTCGCCATTATTTCCCATCCAGATGCGGGTAAAACAACATTAACTGAAAAATTATTGTGGTTCGGTGGCGCGATACAAGTGGCGGGTGAAGTTCGTGGACGCAAGGCTTCTCGCCACGCGACCTCAGACTGGATGGAACTGGAAAAGCAACGTGGGATCTCTGTCACCTCTTCAGTAATGCAGTTTCCCTACCGCAAACATATGGTAAATCTGCTCGACACCCCTGGGCATGATGACTTCTCGGAAGATACCTATAGAACACTGACTGCCGTTGACTCCGCAGTCATGGTAATTGACGCGGTCAACGGCGTTGAAGCACAAACCATCAAACTGCTCAATGTCTGCCGTATGCGCGACACGCCTATTATTACGTTTATCAACAAACTAGATCGTGAAAGCCGCCCACCAATTGAATTGTTAGACGAAATTGAAACTACATTAGGTATGGAGTGCGCACCCATGACTTGGCCTATCGGCATGGGTAAGGGATTTAGAGGCGTTTATAATTTATATACTGATACCATTTCATTTTTTGATCCGCGTGCAGATAAAGGCACCTCAGAAACCATACAAGGTTTAGATAACCCTCGCTTAGACGAACTATTAGGCAGGGTTGCCAATGAACTACGTGTGGATGTAGAACTCGTTCGCGGTGCATCGCATAGCTTTGATAAAGAACGATTTTTGGGGGGTAAGCAAACGCCTGTATTTTTCGGTTCGGCCATCAACAACTTCGGCGTTCAATCCTTGCTGGATGCTGTGATTGACCTGTCACCAGCGCCATTGGCACGCAACACTTCTAGTCGAGTCATTGAACCTGATGAAAATAAATTCTCTGGCTTTGTATTTAAAATTCAAGCCAACATGGACCCCAAACATCGGGATCGCATTGCATTCTTACGTGTGTGCTCTGGCCGTTTTGAACGTGGTATGAAAATCAAACAAGTGGCTACTGGCAAATTAATGGCTGTCAACAATGCGATTACCTTTATGGCACAGGATCGCACTACCATGGACGAGGCCTATTCCGGTGATATTATTGGCATTCCCAACCATGGTACGATTAAAGTAGGTGACACTTTCTCTGAAGGTGAAGAACTTAGATTCACCGGCATTCCTTCTTTTGCACCTGAATTCTTCCGCCGTGCGCGTTTAAAAAATCCACTAAAAATGAAGCAATTACAAAAAGGCCTACAACAATTGGCTGAAGAAGGTGCATCTCAGCTTTTTAGACCTCTACTGTCAAATGATTTGATTTTAGGCGCTGTTGGTATTTTGCAGTTTGATGTGGTTGCCCACCGCTTAGAACATGAGTACGGTGTTGATATTGTTTTTGAAAATTACGATTGTTATACCGCACGCTGGTTACGCGGTACAGATAATGATCTAAAAGCGATCGCTGATAAATATGGCTTTAATGTGGCCTTAGACGGTGCTGGTGAATATGTTTATCTGGCACCCAATCGCGTCAATTTACAAATGGCACAGGAACGCTATCCAGATATAGAATTTCTAGAAACACGTGAAATCATCTAACATCGCCACTGAAAATTGCTGCCCTTGTGGCAGTGACAAGCCTTATTCAGATTGCTGTGAACCCTTTCATCTAGGGCAACCTGCGCCGACTGCAGAAACGTTGATGCGTTCACGCTATACCGCATTTGCTCTAGGTTTGGAGCCATACCTACTGCAAACTTGGCACAAGAATACGCGCCCACCTGCACTTAATCTTGCCGATGATGAATCCACACAATGGCTAGCTTTGCAAATTAAATCTACTGCAAAAACAAATGAACACAGTGCAACGGTCGCATTTGTTGCACACTACAAAATAGCAGGAAGAGCCTACCGCATGTATGAACTCAGCGAATTCTTATTGGTTGATGGGCTTTGGTTTTATCTGTCAGGCATCCTTATGGATGCGGAGAAGTTAAATATTGTCAAAGGCTTCGCATAACTGGCTTAATAGCTGACCAAATAAAGGTAGAATTTCCGCTTTATCGTGTGGACTATCTTCATCGGTTCCTGCAATCACAAAGGCCACTGTCAACTTATCAAGATTTTCTCTAAATTCGCTCCAATGCTCAGCGGTCGCATCTCCAATTAATTGAAATTTACTCACACCCGCTTCAACAATTTCAATCAACTCACCATCTGATAACCCAGCAAATAGCGTTTTGGCAATTGTGATTTGTGCTGCTTGCAAATTAGGGGCAATATCTTCCTGCGCCAATGGCATGGTTAAGAAGGCATATACCAACAAAGCGTAAGCCTGATACACACTCAACATATCAAAATTGTCTGCGCGCTCAGCTTGAGGAGAGCGCTCCGCAGTTTGTATGGCTCGGAACGTAATATAGCAACTCAAATAATCAGCAGCAGCCAGTGCATCGTAATCATTCAAATCTGCATTTAACCTAGCTTCATCCATACTAAGGGTGTCTGTTAGGCACAAAGCGTGCATGAGTTTGATGCGTTTTGAATATTGAATTTCCATATGGTGTCCTAATGAATCTATTGGTTACAGGGAGCAATCAGTATTTCTAAATTTAAATTCATAAATTGGTTAGTAAAAGGTATCTTATCCAAGTAACGCCTTAATCAAAGGCTGGTATAGCGTCTAACAATTCATGTAGCGCTAACCAACGTTCTTCACCTACTTCAATTTTGTTAGCCAGTTCCGCCTGTTTTTTCAGCAACTGCTGTAATTCTGTTTTGTCGTTGCTCGCATAAAGTTCAGCATCATTTAAACGCTCGTCACATGTTTTTTTCTCGCATTGCCAACGATCAATGCTTAACTCTAACAGCTCCAGCTCTTTTACTAAGGGGCGACGCTCTAAAATACGCGCTTGCTTTTCAGCTTTATTCAATGCGCGTTCGTTCTTATTCAACTTTTCTGGCACTTCCATCTGCGCCGCCTGTTTGTCTTTGAGTCTTTGCGCAGTCAGCCACAGACTATAGTCTTCTAGGTCACCATCAAAAGCTTCAGCCTTGCCATCTGCCACCAAAATAAACTCATCGCAAGTCGCGCGTAACAGAGCCCGGTCATGCGATACCAAAATCACTCCGCCCTCATAATCCTGCAGTGCCAGCGTCAGTGCATGTCGCATTTCTAAATCTAGATGATTGGTAGGTTCATCCAGTAGCAGTAAATTAGGTCGCGTCCAGATCAGCAAAGCTAACGCTAAGCGAGACTTTTCACCCCCAGAGAAATTCGCGCAAGGCGCCCTTGCCATCTCGCCCTTAAAATCAAAGCCACCTAAAAAATTCATATGTTCTTGCTCACGCGTCAGTGGGTCTAGCTTTAACATATGCTGAAGTGGTGACTCGTCTGGTCGCAATTGCTCTAACTGATGCTGCGCAAAGTAACCAATATTTAAGTCCTTGCCTTCCACCCGTTTGCCACTTAATGGCATTAATTCATTCGCTAGCAATTTAATTAAAGTGGTTTTACCCGCACCGTTTCGCCCTAGCAGACCTAAGCGTTCACCAGGCCTGATGGCCAATGCGATATCCTTAATTAAGGGTGTATTGTTATAACCTACCTGCATGTTATCTAACACCAACAACGGATCAGGTGCCGCTATTAGCGACCTAAACTCGAAGTTAAATTGTGAATCTATATGCGCAGCCGAGATCATCTCCATGCGTTCCAAAGCCTTAATACGGCTTTGTGCTTGGCGTGCTTTGGTTGCTTGCACACGAAAACGATCAATATAACTTTGCAAATGGGTGACTTTACGTTGCTGCTTTTCGAACATGGCTTGTTGAAGTGCTAGCTTCTCGGCGCGCTGCCGCTCAAAATCAGAGTAACCGCCACGATATAGCGTCAGCGTTTGCTGCTCAATGTGCGCAATATGATTCACAATAGCATCTAAGAAATCTCTATCATGCGAAATCAGGACTAACGTACCGCGATAATTTTGCAACCAGCCTTCCAGCCAAATCACAGCATCTAAATCTAAGTGATTGGTTGGCTCATCAAGCAACAACAAGTCAGAGCGGCACATCAAGGCCCGCGCTAAATTTAGACGGACCCGCCAACCACCGGAAAAAGTAGACACCGCTTGCTGTAAATTAGCCTGACTAAACCCAAGCCCACTTAACAACTCGGCAGCACGGGCTTTTGCACTGTAGCCTTCAATATCCAATAAGCGATGATGCAATTCTGCAATCAATTCACCTTGATGGTTGGCTTCCGCTTTTGCTAATGCGGTTTCAATATTGCGTAGCTCAGCATCGCCATCCAAGACAAACTCAATAGCTGGCATTGACAAGGCTGGGGTCTCCTGCGCCACATGCGCAATGACCCAAGCTGAAGGCATTTCTAAATCACCCGACTCCAATTGCATTTCACCACGTAGCAAAGCAAATAATGAAGATTTTCCAGCGCCGTTAGCGCCGGTCAAGCCCACTTTATGGCCAGGATGAAGTTGCATCGAAGCCCCCTGAATCAGGATTTTTAAGCCACGGACTAACGTAAGTTGTTTAAATTGAATCAAGTGAAAACCATCGAAATTAATAAAGACTGCTGGCGATAAAGATGCGTCACCAAAACCCGAGGCCTTCTGAAATTTAGGCCACAACGTGTTTGGATGCTGCGGCCAATCAAGCAACAGTAGAAATCACACTACCAAAAAATATCGTCATTCTAAATGATTCATCACATAGTCTTCAGATATCTTTGTATTTTAGTGTATTTCCTAAGTAAAAAGCCCAAGCAAAACTTATGTAAAGGTCAATATGCAGTAAAATAAGTCTTACGCGTATAAATTGGATTTTAATGCGCTATTACCAGCATTAAATACACGAACAAATATGGTCAAAAAATCACTCCTTTGGATTTACCGCGCCGCACTGTGGTGTATTGCTATTGTCGCCAGCATTACACTGGTAACGGCATTGGTCGTACAATTTGTGTTGATGCCCAACATCAATCAATACAAGGATACGATTGCCAATTTTGTCAATCAGACCAGTCCGCAGAAAATTGTAATTGGCAATATCAAGGCGAATTGGCAAGGCATTAATCCACATTTCTCACTCTCTAATATCGATATTTTTGATGCGCAAAATCGCCCCGCGCTACAACTAAAAAATACTGAACTATCACTGTCTTGGCTAAGCATCCCATTGCTTGAACCTCACCTAGACCAAATACTCATTAACTCACCAGAACTAACCATAAGGCGTATCAGCAGTGGTGAGATTTTTGTAGCTGGCATCAGCATAAGTGGCGCGTCTAAACCCGAGCTACCTAACTGGCTATTGCGACAAACAAAATTAGAAGTAGTAAACGCCAAGGTCATTTGGTTGGACGAAATGCGCAACGCACCTGCGCTAAGTTTAGAACATCTTAATTTAGAAATATTTAGTCCACCTTGGCGTAGTCTACTTAAAAATCACCGACTCACTATGAGTGCGCTAGCCTCTTCCGGAAGTAATTATCCAATTAACTTGAGTGGCAATGTATTTGGGAACGATGTTAGCCATCCCGAACAGTGGCATGGCAGTGTGAATGTGCAACTACAACAAGCTGATTTAACCGCTTTTAAACCTTGGGTAGATTACCCAGTTAATTTGCAGTCTGGTGTTGGCACGACCGCCATCACGTTTCACTTTGCAAATAGCCAACTGGAATCTGTGGGTGCCGATGTTGCATTGGATCAAGTACAGCTGCAACTTAAAAGCAATGCAGACCCAGTGCTTCTTAATCAGCTGACAGGTAAATTAAGCTGGGGGAAACTTAATACTAACAAACTACTAAAACTAAGTAGTTATGGCATAGGCCCAGATAAAGGCAATTTAGGACAAACCATCAGCTTTAAGGACCTGTCCTTTAAGACTAATAAAGGTTTAAGTCTACAAAATGCGGCGGCCACTTACACAACCGATGCTCAGGGCCAGATTAAATTAGCTTTGGATTTAGCCCACATAGATCTCACGTTAATTAATACCTATCTTGATTACTTGCCACTATCAACAGAGGTTTTACAACAAATTACCAAACTAGACGCTAGCGGACAACTCAACGCTTTAAGCTTTAATTGGGAAGGTTCAGCCACTGGCACAAAAAAATACCAAGTAAATACTAAATTTGACGACTTGAGCATACAGTCTCTAAAACTTGATTCAGGCAATGATATACCAGGCTTTACTAGACTTAGCGGCACAATCAAGGCGAACCAAAACACAGGCATACTGAAACTAAGAACACAAAATGCACAGCTCAATTTAAAGCCAATATTGCGTGGAATAATCCCCGCCGACAATTTAAACGGCGACATTTCCTGGACCATTAAAAATAAAATCACGACGGTTCATGTCGACAAGCTAAATCTTAGCAACCCTCATATTGCCGGCACGGTTAGCGCTGATTACATCATGGACGGCAATAAGGGTGGGCTTCTTGATTTAAAAGGGCAATTTGGTCAAGCCAATCTAAAATATGCCACCCTCTATTACCCAGAAATACTAGGGGCAGATACCCTACATTGGCTAGACACCTCAATACTAGCTGGCCACGCTGAAAATATTAACGTCATCGTCAAGGGACGCTTAGCAGACTTCCCCTTTATTGATAGCAAAAATAATCTCGACAGTAAACTGGGAATATTCAGAGTCACGGCAAAAATCAGCGATGCGATTGTTGAATACGGCACTGGTTGGCCTAATGTGGAAGCACTTGGCCTGAACATGTTATTTGAAGGAAACCGTATGGAGCTAAACGCCTCCGCCGGCCATATTTTGGGTAATCAAATTGTGCAAAGTAAAATTACAATTCCACAATTAGATGCCAAGAATCCTATCCTTAATATCGTCAGTGAATTCAAAGGAGCCACACCTGATTTGGTCAAGTTCGTGAACAACAGTCCGGTAGCCAAAGTGAGTCTTGGCTTTACTGACAACTTAATCACGTCAGGTACAGGCAAACTCAATCTAAGCTTAAAAATTCCGATGCAAAACTTAGAGTCAGCGCAATATTTAGGTTTATATCAAATTGCCAATGCCAGCATGACTAGTCCTGATATGCCTATGATCAGTCAACTTAATGGTGCCTTAGCGTTTACGGAGAGCACCTTAATTGCTAAAAATATTAAAGCGACTATATTTGGCGCTCCACTTGCATTCAACCTAAACTCAGGCAACGATAAAATAATTCACGTGTCTGCTAAAGGTAGGCTTAACGATGAGTTATTTAGGCAAGTAATGGGACTGAAGGATGTCGTCGGCAAAAACGGTAATTACGTATCTGGCAATGCCGATTGGGCTGGCGATATGACCATTCAAAAACCAAGTATTTCTATGAGTTTACGCACCGATTTAGTGGGTGTCACATCGCGCTTACCAGCACCATTCACCAAAGCCCAGAATGACCCATTAGTGTTGCGGCTATTTAGAAAACAGGAAGCCAATAGTGAATTGATTAGCGTCGTTCTTGGCAATAGACTAAGTGCAAAAGCCGGTCGCACCCTAATCAACGGCAAAATGCAACTAGACCGTGCCTCGGTCAACTTCAATGTCACCAAGTCATCACCAGCAATATCCGGCAGCGATTTATACCCAGTCAGCGGACTGCAACTTACTGGCGACTTAGATTACTTAGATGCCGATGCTTGGCGCAACGTATTGAACGCTGCTCAGGGATCGACTTCACAAGAATTGACATTACCCGTTAAAAAAGTAGCGCTCAAGGTGAATGTGCTCGATATTATGGGGCGGCGTATCAATCAATTAAAACTGGTAAATATCCCAGGAAAAGAAGGCTTTCAGGCAGCCATACAAAGCCATGAGATTAGCGGGGATGTGCAGTGGTTAAATCAAAGAAACGGCAAGATCATTGCCCATTTAAGCAATTTAACTGTTCCTGATATAGTGCCGAATCTTGAGCCAAGCACTTCCGTGCCTAAAGATTTTAAAAGGCTAGTTCAAGACTATCCTGCGCTTGACATTACAGCAGACAACTTTGAATTTGATAAAAAGAACTTTGGCAGTCTGGAACTCCTCGCTTACCCACAAAATGAAAACTGGGAAATTCAAAAACTAAAATTCGCCAGTGCTGAAGGTACACTTAACGCTGATGGGCAGTGGAATAACTGGATCAAAAATCCAAATACCAATATCAATTTGCAATGGGATATAAAAGATTTAGGAAATACGCTTAAGCGCTTCGGGTATGGCGACACAATTAAGGGTGGGCAAGGGGAAGTCAAAGGGCATCTCAACTGGGCGGGAAGCCCACATGAATTTGACACCACACATTTAAATGGATCGCTCCAATTTGAACTACAAAAAGGGCAAATCTTAAAAGTGCAACCTGGCGTTGGCAGACTGCTAGGACTACTAAGCTTACAAAGCCTCCCAAGACGCTTAACTTTAGACTTTAGAGATTTGTTTAGCAATGGATTTGCGTTTGACAAAATTAGCGCATCGGTAAAAATTGACCAGGGCATTTTGCGTAGCGATAACTTCAAAATGGCAGGGCCAGCTGCTGACGTGACTATAAAAGGTGAAACTAATTTACAAAAAGAAACTCAGCACCTTAAAGTTAAAGTGATGCCGCGCATTAGCGACACCTTATCATTAGCCGCTTTGGCCGGAGGTCCTTTGGTAGGTGCTGTAGCCTTTTTGGCACAAAAAATACTTAAAGATCCCCTTAATAAAATAGCGTCAACAGAGTATGAAATCGTGGGTACTTGGGATAATCCACAAGAAATAAAAACCCCAGAAAATAGTGATGACAGCGCTAAAATCATCCTTCCAAATTAAATGTCTGCAACCCATGGTATATAATTGTCATGGATAGATTGTTATCAATACGCATTCAAGCCAAAGTGGCTTAAGTGATAGAAAAGTTGCTTTTAAAGTTTACTAAAAAACTTCTGGATTAAATATGGCCATTACTTCACGCATAAAAACCACCAAAGCCAAATTAACAAACAGCCAAGAGCTCATAAAAATAGCGGCTATCCAAATGGCCTCTGGGCCAAGCGTTGCAGCTAACTTAAGTGAAGCTGAGCGCCTGATAGAAGTGGCCGCCAACCAAGGTGCCAAGCTAGTTGTTTTGCCAGAGTACTTTGCCATTATGGGCATGAAGGAAACTGATAAAGTCGCCGTACGCGAACAAGAAGGCAAAGGTCCCATTCAAACTTTTTTAAGCAAAATAGCCAAAGAACATGGCATTTGGCTCATTGGTGGATCGGTCCCCATGGTCAGCAACTTTCCCAATAAAGTCCGAAACAGCTGCTTGGTCTATGATGACAAAGGTAAGCAAGTGGCACGCTATGACAAGATCCATTTGTTTGGCCTAGACTTAGGTAATGAGCATTATCACGAAGAAAACACGATTGAATCTGGCAATGACATTCAAGTAGTGGATACGCCATTCGGAAAAATTGGCTTATCAATCTGTTATGACTTACGATTCCCTGAGCTATATCGCGCTATGGGGGAAGTGAATATTATTGTAATACCTGCAGCCTTTACAGAAACTACAGGTAAAGCACATTGGGAAACCTTAGTGCGGGCGCGTGCCATTGAAAATTTAAGCTATGTCATCGCGGCAGCGCAAGGCGGATACCATTTATCTGGCCGCGAAACCCATGGCAATAGTATGATAGTAGACCCTTGGGGTGTGATTTTAGATCGATTACCCAGAGGTTCAGGCGTAGTTATTGCTACCATGAATCCGCAATATCAAACTAGCTTGCGCAAGAGTCTTCCTGCCTTAAAACACCGTACCATTAAAGTCGTTAGTTAACGGAAAGTAAGCATCTCTCTCTACATGAAATCTAAAGTTAGTAGCACCCACTTTGATACTGCAACGCAGGCTTTACTGGCTCCAGCAGGTTTAGATATAGGCAAACTGCAAAATGTGCTCGGCGACATGATGTCGCATAAAATTGACTACGCCGACCTTTACTTTCAATACAGCCGAAGCGAAAGCTGGGGCTTAGAAGAAGGTCAAGTAAAATCAGGTAACTTTTCTATCGATCAAGGCGTGGGTGTCCGTGCCGTTAGCAGTGAAAAAACTGCATTCGCTTATTCCGATGACATCACTTTAAGTGCATTACAAGAAGCAGCAAAAGCTACCAAAGCCATTGCTAGCTTAGGTGGCGAACAAACTGCCGGCAGCGTGATTCAGCGTGCCTCACCTCAACTTTACCTACCGCATGATCCAATTGCCTCTTTATCAGCTGAGGCTAAAGTCAAATTACTCGAAAAATTAGAATCCATCGCAAGAAAACTAGACCCGCGTATTTCACAGGTCACCGCATCCATTGCAGGCGAATATGAAGTGATTATGATTGCACGCCACGATGGGGTTATGGCAGCAGATGTGCGTCCTTTAGTCCGCTTATCAATAAACGTTATCGCCGAAAGTGGCGGTCGTCGCGAACAGGGTTCAGCTGGCGGGGGTGGTCGTTTTGACTATAGCTACTTTACCGATGAAATCTTGCATGATTACGCTAAAAAAGCAGTTCATCAAGCCATCATTAATTTAGATGCGCGCCCTGCCCCGGCTGGCAGTATGACTGTCGTTTTGGGTGCCGGATGGCCTGGCATCTTGCTCCATGAGGCGATAGGTCATGGTCTAGAAGGTGATTTTAATCGAAAAGGTAGCTCAGCTTTCAGCAATATGATTGGCCAACAGGTTGCGGCAAAAGGCATTACTATTGTAGATGACGGCACCATACAAGACCGCCGAGGCTCACTCAGCGTTGACGATGAAGGCAACCCTACCAATCGTACGGTACTGATTGAGGACGGTATTTTACGTGGGTATATACAAGACACGCTTAATGCACGCTTAATGAACATGCCTGTCACAGGGAATGCACGCCGTGAAAGTTACGCTCATATTCCTATGCCGCGTATGACCAATACGTACATGCTTAATGGCACAGTGCCACCAGAAGAAATTATTAAGTCAGTAAAAAGAGGCTTATATGCGGCCAACTTTGGTGGTGGCCAGGTCGACATTACCAGTGGTAAATTTGTATTTAGTGCTGCCGAGGCCTACATGATTGAGGACGGGGAAATCACCTATCCAGTCAAGGGTGCCACTCTAATTGGAAATGGCCCCGAGGTGTTAAAACGCGTGTCCATGATTGGTAACGATATGGCATTGGATAGCGGCGTTGGCACTTGCGGTAAAGAAGGTCAAAGCGTACCCGTAGGCGTGGGTCAGCCTACCCTTAAAATTGACGCACTGACTGTAGGTGGTACCGCTTAATCTTTTCAGCATATTTTGAGCTGGAAATTCTGGCGACTTTATAATCGCAAACTTACGTCCTTAATTACAATCTGCAATACCTTATCCATGGCATTAAAATTTCACCTATGACGCAAACATCACTGCCAATTCCTAAATTAGGCCAATCAAGCCGTGTTGAGCTTGCCACTAATGGTGAAGACGGTTTAGCGCTGGCTGAATTAGCCCTTAATCTAAAGAAAAAAAATCCGAATACACCGCTGGTTATCCTAACAGCCAATGCTTTCGATGCTCAGCGATTGCTCGAAGAAATACCTTTTTTTGCGCCAAGCTTAAGTGTGCATTTATTGCCAGACTGGGAAACACTACCCTACGACCAGTTTTCGCCACACCCAGATTTAATTTCAGAACGTCTTACTACGTTATATCAAATTAGCCAAAACGCTTGCGATGTCATTATCGTGCCTTTAGCGACTGCGTTAATCCGCTTAAGCCCAAAAGCCTATTTAAGTGCCAATACCTTTTTACTCAAAAAAGGACAAACGTTGGATACTGAAGCACTGCGTTTGCAGTGCGCAGAGGCTGGTTACCATCATGTGAGTCAAGTGATGGGACATGGAGAGTTTAGCGTGCGCGGTGGCTTGGTTGATCTGTTTCCGATGGGTTCGGCATTACCCTATCGTTTAGATTTATTTGGCAATGAAATTGAAACCATACGCACATTCGATGTTGATACACAGCGAAGCCTTTACCCGGTTCCAGAAATAAGATTATTACCAGCAAGAGAATTTCCACTGGATGCTAACGGGGTTGCACAGTTCCGATCTCAATTTCGCGAAACCTTTGAAGGCGATCCACAGCGCGCAAAAATTTATAAAGATGTAAGCAAAGGAATCGCCTCCGGTGGCATTGAATGGTATCTCCCGCTATTTTTTGAACAAACGGCAACCCTGCTTGATTATCTACCAGCTTCTAGCTTACTCTGCCTGCATGGCGACCTTGACTTAAGCGCTCAGCAGTTCTGGCATGAAGCGCAATCGCGCTATCGCACACTGGCGCACGATGCCGAACGTCCCTTATTGACCCCAGAAAAACTGCTCATTAAAACGGAAGACTTTTTTAGTGCAACCCATCAATTTACACGGCTAACCCTGAGCATCAATAAGACCAAAACTGGCTTACCCGCCCTTGATATTGAACGGCGGGCAGAACAACCGCTGCATAAATTGCAGAGTTTTATTGCTGATTATTCTGGCCGAATTTTAATTGCTGCCGAAGGTTTGGGACGTCGTGAAACCATCTCACAATTATTTGCAGACTACGGCATCAAACCTGAGCTGATTGAAACTTGGGCTGAATTTGTAAATGCTAAAGCCAAAGTAATGCTAGGGGTCTCGCCTCTACATCATGGCTTTTCTCTAGGCAACTCAGACAAAAATGCCATTGCCGTCATCACTGAGGCTGAATTATATGCAGCCACAGTGCGCCAGCAACGCCGACGTGAAAAAGAAAAAATGCGTAGCACAGAGGGGATGCTTAAAGACCTCTCTGAGCTGCGTATGGATGACCCTGTAGTGCATGAGCAGCATGGGGTTGGGCGTTACAAAGGATTAATTAATCTTGATTTTGGTGAAGGCGAAACGGAATTTCTGCTGTTGGAATATTTTGGTGATGACAAACTGTATGTGCCAGTTGCGCAACTATTCTTAATCTCACGTTACTCCGGTGGCCCACCGGAATCTGCCCCTTTGCATAGGCTAGGGAGTGGTCATTGGGAAAAAGCCAAGAAAAAAGCACTCAAGCAAATCCGTGATACTGCAGCAGAATTATTGAATCTATACGCACAGCGTGCGTCACGCCGTGGACATGCCTTTACATTAAGCTTACATGATTACGAAGCGTTCTGCGAAGGCTTTCCATTTGAAGAGACACCAGATCAACTAGAAGCCATAGAAAATGTGATTAAAGACATGCAATCTGGTCGCCCGATGGATCGTTTGGTGTGTGGCGATGTTGGTTTTGGAAAAACAGAAGTTGCTTTACGTGCGGCGTTTGTAGCCGTCATGGGCGGGCGTCAAGTGGCAGTATTAGTACCAACGACGCTGTTAGCTGAGCAACACTACAATAACTTTAAAGATCGCTTTGCCGACTGGCCTATTAAGATTGCTGAAATCTCACGCTTTAGAACTGGTAAAGAACAGACAGAGGCTTTGCGAGGCCTTGCTGCAGGCGAGATTGACATTATTATCGGCACGCACAGGCTGATACAAAAAGATGTGAAATTTAAAAACTTAGGCTTAGTAGTCCTTGATGAAGAGCATCGCTTTGGCGTACGTCAAAAAGAACAGTTGAAAGCACTACGCGCTGAGGTAGATATCCTTACCCTCACCGCCACACCGATTCCCAGAACACTCAGCATGGCGATGGAAGGGTTACGTGAGTTTTCAATCATCACCACGCCACCTCAAAAACGCCTCAGCATCAAAACCTTTCATACCGATTATTCCGAAGGCATTATTCGCGAGGCCGCAATGCGCGAATTTAAGCGTGGGGGCCAAGTGTACTTCTTGCATAATGAAGTCGCGACCATCCACTCTATGCGTGAAAAGTTAGAGCGCATATTGCCTGACGCACGCATCGCCGTAGCTCATGGCCAGTTACGTGAGCGTGAGCTTGAACATGTGATGCGCGACTTCTATAATCAACGCTATAACTTACTTCTGTGCACCACCATTATTGAAACCGGTATTGATGTACCGACCGCCAACACTATCATCTTGAATAAAGCTGACATGTTTGGCTTAGCGCAAATGCACCAGTTACGAGGTCGCGTAGGTAGGTCTCATCACCAAGCCTACGCTTACCTATTAACTGACCCAGATCGTAAAATTAGTGTGCAAGCACAAAAACGTTTAGACGCGATTCAGTTAATGGAAGATTTAGGTGCAGGCTTCCACCTAGCCATGCATGATTTAGAAATTCGAGGTGCGGGTGAACTACTCGGTGATAGCCAAAGTGGTGAAATGCAAGAGATTGGATTCCACCTATATTCAGACATGCTTAATCATGCGGTAAAACAGCTGAAAGCAGGTAAAGAACCGGATCTAAATGCGCCGCTTGGCGTCGCAACAGAAATTAACCTGCACACCCCAGCTCTGCTTACCAAAGATTATTGCCAAGACGTGCACGAGCGCCTAGTGGTATATAAGCGCTTAGCCAATTGTAACGAGGAAGAAGCGCTAGATAACCTACAAGAAGAATTGATTGACCGTTTTGGTTTGTTACCTGAGCAAGGCGAAACACTAATTGCTTGCCATAGACTACGAATTGCCGCCAAAGCGATTGGCATTGTTAAAATTGATGCCAGTAGTGAAGCCATTCAATTACAATTTGACCCTAAGGCCGATATTGACCCGACCAAGTTAATTGCACTATTACAGCGCGACCGACGTTGTCGTATGAACGGGCCAGACAAATTCAGAATGACTGTGAATTTAGAAGAGGTCAGTCATCGTGTAGACTTTATAAAAGTATTATTAAAAGAGTTTGTTTAGGATAAAGTTATGCTGGAAAAACTAATCACATTAATTGCAGTTTGGATCATGGGCGTAATCTCCAGCATGGGATACGCTGGCATTGTGTTGCTGATGGCAATTGAATCCGCCTGCATTCCATTACCATCTGAAATTATTATGCCGTTTGCCGGCTTCTTGGTGTTTAAGGGCGAATTGGTGCTGTGGATAGTGGCAGTGGCTGGCGCCTTAGGTTGCGTTCTTGGTTCAATACCTGCTTATTATCTTGGCATGTACGGAGGTAGACCGCTAGTAGAAAAATACGGGAAATACGTGCTAATTTCGCACAAAGATTTAAATATGGCCGATGACTGGTTTGCCAAACATGGCGACATTATTATCTTTATCGCCCGCTTATTGCCTGCTGTACGAACCTTTATCGCCTTTCCTGCGGGTTTGGCGCGCATGAATATGCCTAAGTTTATTGCCTACACCTTTGTTGGATCGCTTATTTGGTGCTTTGTGTTAGCGTATATCGGCATGAAATTTGGAGAAAACTGGGTGATGCTAAAGGCATACTTCCACCAATTCCATTACATAATTGCTGGGCTAGGCTTGATATTCGTCGTATGGTATCTTCGTCGCCATTTTAAGCAGAACTAATAAGATCCACCCTATAAGCGGTTTTTATCTGGCAATTATTGTCGCAGGCATCTTTGACTCGATTTGGGGTAACTCCGACTTCAAAATGTCGTTAATTTAAAGTTACCCCAGTTAATTGGGGTATGTCAAGATACGTTATGCAACGGTAACAGGCAACAAAAAAGCCACAAACGTTGCTGAATGTGGCTTTCAAGTACTTCTTGATACTAGGTGAAACACTTAAATGGTGGAGCTGGGGGGAATCGAACCCCCGTCCGCAAATCCTCCACAGACAGTTCTACATACTTAGCCTTGTTGTTTAATTTAATCTGCACCACACCAACAGACAAGCAGTGTGCAGACGAGTTACCTTAAGGTTAATGAAGTGCTAAGTAACCCAACACAACACGTATCCCGTGTATATGACACTACGTATGGGTTACCCCAATCCAACCCACGGGAGAGCTGGTGCAGCGTCCAGCAGAACTAAGCTGCTAGAGAGTAAGTTTCGTCGTTTGCGACTATACTTTTTTCAGCTGTATTTACGAGGTAATCTGAGCCTCGGTATGCCCTGCACTGCTTTGTAACCCACGTCGAAACCTGGTCAGCCCCTAAACTTGGTTTAAATCAGTTTATTACGAGTCATGTACCTAAGATTTAGTTCCACAACACAATGAATTATACGCTTTTATTCCATGACCTCGTCTAATCTATTTATTGTGCGCGCGCATGATGCGTCCTTTTTCGCGCTCCCAGTCACGTTCTTTTTCAGTATCACGTTTATCGTGTTGCTTTTTACCTTTAGCTAAACCAATTTGTACTTTAACGCGACCTTTTGAAAAATGCATATCCAGCGGTACCAATGTATAACCAGCACGCTCAACTTTAGCAATAAGCTTAATGATTTCTTCGTTATGCAGCAGCAATTTACGCGTTCTAATCGCATCTGGGCGCACATGGGTAGACGCTGCACCTAGTGGCGTAACATGGCAGCCGATAAGATAGATTTCGCCTCGCTGAATAATGACATACGCTTCTTTAATGTTAATGCGATTATCACGAATGGCTTTAACTTCCCAGCCCTCTAGAACAATACCCGCCTCATACTTATCTTCAATAAAGTAATCAAAAAAGGCTTTTTTATTTTGTGCAATGCTCATAAAGCTGAATATTTCTTGGCGAATGGCTTAAAATCACATTTTACTCTAATTCTTGGCGACTACGATTTCAAGTCAGCGCTTAAGCCAAAATTAACGGCGAGCATTGGTCAAAAAATTAAAGGGCAATATGGCACAAGTGCATAAAACTGTTTATATCCAACACTCAGCAAGTCAGATGTTTGCGTTAGTGGACGATGTGCAGAAATACCCGCAATTTTTGCCTTGGTGTGGCGGTGTGGATTTAATCAAACAAGATGCGATGTCTACCATTGCCACCCTGCATATTGCTTACCATGGCTTGCAGCAGAAATTCACCACCGAAAACCTGAAGACTTATCCCAATCTAATGGAAATCAAACTGAAAGATGGCCCGTTTAAGCATCTAGCAGGGGTGTGGCGTTTTATAGCGTTGAGCGAGCAGGCGTGTAAAATTGAATTTGAGCTGAACTATGAATTTACCAATAGTTTTTTAGAAAAGATTATCGCGCCAGTGTTTAGCCATATCGCCAATACATTTGTAGATGGCTTTGTGGTGCGTGCTGATGTTATTTACAAGACCATTTAGGAATAATAATGGATAAAGAAGATACCCGTTATATGCAAGACAATGAACCAGAGTTTTTGGTTGAAATAGCATACGCCCTACCGCACCAACAGTTGATTGTGCCGGTGCGGGCCTATACTGGAATGACTGCCGAGCAGGCGATTCAGGCATCTGGCATATTAATGAAATTTCCAGAAATTGATTTGAGTGTGAATAAAATTGGCCTATTTGGCAAGCTATCAAAACTGGATACGCCATTACGTCATTTAGATCGCGTAGAAATTTACCGGCCGTTGATTGCCGACCCAAAAGAGGTGCGTAAACAACGCGCCGCGGAAGGTAAAGTAATGAAAAAAGGCGGTGGTGAAAGCGCTACTGCAGATTAAATTTTAGACGAGGATAGAATTAATAAAACAGGCATCCTATTGATTATGTGATTCTAATGTTGTGAGGTATTCAAGGGCTTGTGTTTTATATCTCACATTTGCGCTCGCGCCTTTGGCCGTAAATCTGTATAATCTCGTTTTGGGTACAAGGATTTTCGCATGCGTTTATTGCAACAAGCTCTCACCTTCGACGACGTTTTATTAGTGCCAGCGTATTCTAACGTGCTGCCACGCGAGGTTTCCCTCGCTACACAACTCACTCGTAACATACAACTGAACATCCCCCTTCTTTCTGCCGCGATGGATACGGTAACAGAAGCGCCATTGGCTATTGCCTTGGCACAAGAAGGCGGCTTGGGCTTTATTCATAAGAATATGACGGCGATGAAACAAGCCGCGCATGTGGCTCGCGTTAAACGCTTTGAGTCTGGCGTAGTGAATGATCCAATCACAATTCAAAGCCACATGACGGTACGTGACGTCATTGCGCTAACGCAATTACACAAAATTTCAGGCTTGCCTGTGGTCGATAATGGCAAAATCATCGGTATCGTAACCAACCGTGACTTGCGCTTTGAAACCAATTTAGATCAACCCATTAAAAACATCATGACACCAAGAGATAAGTTGGTGACTGTCCGTGAAGGCGCGGCTAAAGAGGATGTGATTCGCTTATTGCATCAACATCGCCTAGAGCGCGTTTTGGTGATTGACGCTTACGACACACTTAAAGGCTTGATTACGGTTAAAGATATACAAAAATCTACCGATCACCCATACGCCTGTAAAGACCGTGAAGGTCGCTTACGTGTAGGCGCTGCAGTGGGCGTGGGCGAAGGCACTGAAGAACGCGTAGCGGCTTTAGCCGAAGCTGGCGTCGACGTCATCGTGGTTGATACCGCACATGGCCACTCACAAGGGGTACTTGACCGCGTGACGTGGGTTAAAAAGAACTACCCGCACATTGAAGTTATTGGTGGCAATATTGCGACCGCTTCTGCCGCGCTAGCGTTAGTCGATGCTGGTGCTGATGGCGTTAAGATTGGGATTGGCCCAGGCTCAATTTGTACCACACGTATCGTCGCTGGTGTAGGCGTGCCACAAATTAGCGCGATTGCTAATGTAGAAAAAGCCTTGGCAGGTAGCGGCGTTCCATTTATTGCCGATGGTGGTATTCGTTTTTCAGGTGATATTTCTAAAGCCATTGCAGCCGGCGCGCATAGCGTGATGTTGGGTGGCATGTTTGCTGGGACTGAAGAAGCGCCAGGTGAGGTTGAATTATTCCAAGGCCGTTCATATAAATCTTATCGCGGCATGGGTTCAATCGGTGCAATGGAAAAAGGCTCAAGCGATCGCTACTTCCAAGAAAATAACGGCAACCCAGATAAATTAGTACCAGAAGGTATCGAAGGCCGCGTACCTTATAAAGGTAGCGTATTGGCTGTAATTCACCAACTGATGGGTGGCTTGCGTGCTTCTATGGGTTATGTAGGGGCTAAAAATATTACCGAGATGCGTGAAAAAGCTGAGTTTGTGCAAATCACCTCAGCGGGCATGCGTGAGTCACATGTGCATGATGTGCAGATTACTAAAGAGGCTCCTAATTATAGGATTGATTAGAGGTACACCTTAAGTCTCTCAACAATAACTAACGAATAACGGCTAATGACTACCCAATCAAAGATTTTAATACTCGACTTCGGCTCACAATATACGCAGTTGATTGCCCGCCGCGTTCGTGAAGCTAATGTTTACTGCGAACTCCACACATGGGAAGTGAGCGATGCTTTTATCCGTGAGTTTAACCCAGCCGGGATTATCTTATCCGGTGGTCCAAATTCCGTGTATGAAGACGAAACGCCAAGCGCACCAGATGCAGTGTTTACTATTGGCGTGCCAGTACTTGGCATTTGTTATGGCATGCAAACCATGGCATCACAATTAGGTGGCAAGGTAGAAAGTTCAGCGATACATGAGTTTGGTTACGCTGAAATTCGTGCCCACGGACACTCCGCCCTTTTTAAAGATATTCAAGACACGGTGAACGAGCAAGGTCATGGCTTGATGGATGTGTGGATGAGCCACGGTGACAAGGTGACTGAATTGCCTGTTGGCTTTAAAGTAATTGCTAGCAATGAGTCAACCCCAATTGCCGCTATGGCTGATGAAACACGCCAATTTTATGCCGTGCAATTTCACCCAGAGGTCACCCACACGATTCAAGGAAAGGCTATTTTAAGCCGCTTTGTGCACGAAATTTGCAATTGCGACCTCAGCTGGAATATGCCGAACTACGTAGAAACTGCAGTCAATCACATTCGCGCTGTCGTCGGCACCGATCAAGTGATTTTAGGTTTATCAGGTGGCGTAGATTCGTCTGTCGCTGCCGCACTAATTCATCAAGCCATTGGCGACCAACTGACCTGCGTATTTGTAGATAATGGCTTATTACGCTTAAACGAAGCCGAGCAAGTGATGGAAACTTTCGCTAAGAATCTAGGCGTTAAAGTCATTCATGTGGATGCTAGCGCCAAGTTTTTAGGTGACCTAGTGGGGGTCACTGACCCAGAAGCTAAACGAAAAATTATTGGCCGCGAATTTGTTGAGGTATTTCAGCAAGAATCAGCTAAGTTGCCGCAAGCTAAGTGGTTAGCGCAAGGTACAATTTACCCAGATGTGATTGAATCGGCAGGCGCTAAAACCAAAAACGCGCACAACATTAAGAGCCATCACAATGTAGGTGGCCTACCAGAAACAATGAAGCTCAAGCTATTAGAACCACTGCGCGAACTATTTAAAGACGAAGTACGTGAACTAGGTGTAGCGCTTGGCTTGCCACATGATATGGTCTATCGCCATCCGTTCCCAGGTCCAGGCTTAGGTGTACGCATCTTAGGTGAAGTGAAAAAAGAATTTGCCGATTTACTTCGCCGTGCTGATGCAATCTTTATTGAAGAGCTGCATAAAAGCGGTTGGTATGCTAAAACCTCACAGGCATTTACCGTGTTCTTACCCGTTAAATCGGTAGGCGTGATGGGCGATGGTCGCACCTACGATTACGTGGTCGCCTTGCGCGCTGTGGTCACCAGTGATTTCATGACCGCGCACTGGGCAGAACTGCCTTATGATTTACTGGGCAAGGTATCAAATAGAATTATCAATGAAGTGCGTGGCATTAATCGTGTGGTATATGACATTTCTGGGAAACCACCCGCTACCATTGAGTGGGAGTAATCACCCTGCAATGAGTCGTGGCTTTGTTAAAGAAGATGATCTAGAGTTAGCAGGCACGGATGTCGCTGAACGTCCGATTAGCCCAGAAACGAACTACGTCACACCAACGGGATTGGCGCAGCTACAAAGCCAAGGCAGCATGCTGGAACAAACGCATTTTGCACTAGTTCCGAATAAAGAAAATCCAACAATACAGCAACGCTTAGGGTCCATAGAGCGTGATTTGCGTTACGTACAGGCGCGCTTGGAAAATGCCTTACTCATTGACCCAACTTCGCAGTCCAAAGCTACCGTCCTATTTGGCGCGACCGTGTCTATTGAAGATGAGAATGGTGACCCCCATCAATATAGCATTGTGGGCGAAGATGAAGCAGATATTGCGCTCCATAAGGTCAGTTGGCTATCACCAATTGCCAAGGCTATGCTAGGACATAAAGTGGGTGACAGCGTTGTATGGAAACGCCCTGCTGGTGATTTAAATTTAGAAATTTTAGCAATTAATTAGTATTAGCCTCGTGCTAAGACAAATATATAAGGGAAATACCAAGTAATGAACGTCAACACCGCGATTGAAACACGTCGCTCAGTTAAAAGTTTTGATATCCACCATAAAATGACTAGCGCTGAGATTGATCAGTTGATGGCATTGGCGATGCTATCACCTACCGCTTTCAATATTCAACATTGGCGCTTTGTGGTCGTGACGGAGCCAGTGTTACGGCAACAAATTCGTGCAGTGAGCTGGAATCAGGCACAGGTAGAAGAAGCATCAGTCTTATTAGTATTAACTGCAGATTTAAAAGCATGGGCTAAACAACCAGAACGTTACTGGAAAGATGCTGCACCTGCTGTATCTGATATTTTGGTACCCGCAATAGGCAACTTTTACACGGGCAACGAACAAATGCAACGTGATGAAGTGATGCGCTCGTGCGGCATGGCAGCGATGACCATTATGCTTGCCGCAAAAGAAATGGGCTACGACACGTGCCCGATGGACGGCTTTGATTTTGATGCAGTGGCCAAATTAATTAACTTGCCAGCTGACCATACACCAGTCATGTTTATTACGGTAGGTAAAGCCTTAAAACCGGCTTCACAACGCAGCGGCCAATTGGCGATGGATGAAGTTGTAATACAGAATAAGTTTTAACCACTATAAAGCATTAAATTTTAAGGAAGTAACCGTGTTAATTAGCAACAATATCACCGTACAATTTGGCGCTAAGCCTCTATTTGAAAATGTTTCCGTTAAATTTGGCGACAACAACCGGTATGGTTTAATCGGAGCCAATGGCTGCGGAAAATCAACCTACATGAAGTGTTGGCAGGCGAACTGGTGCCTAGCGCTGGGAATATCTCTATCGACAGCCATGAACGCATGTCATTTCTGCATCAAGACCAATTTGCTTACGAAGATCAGCGCGTGCTGGATGTGGTCATGATGGGTCATGAAGAAATGTGGAAAGCGAACGTAGAAAAAAATGCAATCTATGCCAATTTAGAAGCGACCGAAGATGATTACATGAAAGCCGCTGAACTTGAAGGCGTGTTTGCTGAATATGACGGCTATACGGCTGAGTCACGTGCAGGCGAGCTGTTATTAGGGGTAGGAATCCCTATTGAGCAACATAACGGGCTCATGAGTTCAGTAGCGCCAGGCTGGAAGCTACGCGTTTTACTAGTGCAAGCACTGTTTTCCAACCCAGATATTTTATTGCTTGATGAGCCGACCAATAACTTGGACATCAACACCATTCGTTGGCTAGAAGATGTACTTAACAATCGTGATTGCACCATGGTCATTATTTCCCATGATCGCCACTTTTTAAACCAAGTGTGTACACATACATGCGATATGGATTACGGTAAGATCGCGATGTATCCAGGCAACTACGATGACTATATGGAAGCCAGCACAGCAGCCCGTGCCCAAGCCACTAAAGATAATGATAAAGCCAAGCTGATGGTGGCTGAGCTGCAAGACTTTGTGCGCCGCTTCTCTGCAAATGCATCTAAAGCCAAGCAAGCGACCAGTCGAGCGAAAAAAATTGATAAGATCAAAATTGAAGAATTTAAACCCTCTTCACGCCAATATCCCTTTATTCGCTTTGACTTCGACGATCGCGATAAGCTTTACCGCAATGCTGTTGAGCTAAAAAAACTTAGTCATGGTTTCGATCATATCTTGTTTAATGATGTAGACATGATGTTTGAAGCGGGTGAGAAAGTTGCCATTATTGGTGAAAATGGTATCGGAAAAACCACCTTCTTGCGTTGTTTAGCAGGTGATTTACAGCCAAAACACGGAGAAGTGAAATGGGCTGAAAAGGCTAATATCGGCTACTTTGCGCAAGATCACGAATATGAATTTGAGCAAGGTGAAGAGTTATTTGAATGGATGTCGCATTATCGTCAACCCGGCGATGATGACCAAGTGGTGCGTAGCATGCTAGGTCGCTTGTTATTTGGTGGCGACGATACCAAGAAGTCTGTCAAAGTCTTATCTGGTGGCGAAAAAGGCCGCATGCTCTACGGAAAAATGATGTTGGCTCGCACTAATGTGATGCTAATGGATGAGCCGACCAACCATATGGACATGGAATCAATTGAAGCACTCAATACTGCGCTGGATAAATACAAAGGCACACTATTTTTTGTCAGTCATGACCGTGAATTTGTGAGCTCAATTGCCACCCGTATTATTGAAATAAAAGCCGATAAAATCATCGACTTTACAGGCAACTATGAAGACTACTTATTGAGTCAAGGCGTAGAATAAAGGTCCTCAGCCAGAGTCACTTAAAAAGGGGTGCACAACTGTGCACCCCTTTTTTTATTAATAAACACATATTAAGGCTGTTTGATGTAAGTCAACGCAGTATATTCATGAAAAGTTCATATTAACAAGATCCTCTGCAATGACGCAGATAGTTATTTATTGTTTAAGGAACTTGATCATGAAATTACTTACTAACCTACTCTCTACCGACTATGGATTGACCAGTTTGGCGGTTATTGCTTTTGTACTCGTGATGTCCATCTGGTTTTTTAACTACTTTAAACGAAAAATGAATGAAGACGCTAAAGCAGCAGGCGAACAATAAGCACTGAATCTAAATGTAGAAGTTAAACATCATCATCATTGTGATTAAATTTATCAGACATAAATAGATACAAATTAACAGTTGCTTGCATGGTCTTCAATCTGATATAAAATAACCAGATTAAAAATAAATAGACTATGCTTAAAAAAACTCCCACCCTCTTTTGCAGGCTTTCTCTAATTGCCTATGCATGCTTGATGTTATGCCCTGTGGCAAATGCCAAAGATAGTCTTTGGTATAAGACTGACGATCCACTTAAAACTGAGTCGGCATTACCCCCTGCCATTCCTGATGGTTACCTAGAAAGTGCCGCGTGTAATGCAATTAACTACAACGAATCACTTAATTTAAGCCAGGTGGTTGAAGCTGCGTTATGTAATAACCCGCAAACACAACAAGCCTATGCCTCAGCCCGCGCACAAGCAGCACAACTAGGTATCGCAAAATCAGCCTACTTGCCTACATTGGACGATAAGATTGGCACTAACGTCAATGTAAACACACCTGAATTAGCTCCGCGCAGCAACCCTTACGGCAATTTAACCAACAGTCTTGTGGCCTCGTACTTGTTATATGACTTTGGCAATCGAGACGCCAATCTAGAGAACGCACGTCAGTTATTGCAAGCCGCAAGTGCCACGCAAAGTAGTATCGTGCAAACCATATTGTTGAATGCTGTTCAGGCTTTCTATCAAGTCCAGGCAAACATTGCCTCACTGTCAGCTGCCAACGAGTCTGAGCGCGCAAGTGAAGAAAGTTTCAAAGCTGCGCAAGCACGTTATCTCGCAGG
>CAIRXI010000073.1 GCA_903882525.1 uncultured Pseudomonadota bacterium
ACATCTTCCAAACGCATCAAAGGTTCACTTTCCACTTCGGTGTGATATCGAGCCGCTTGCGGGCAGTATCCACAATCTTCTGAACAGCCGCCGGTTTTAATTGATAGCAAGGTGCTTACTTGCACCGCATTTGAATCAAAATGTGATCGATGAACCGTTTGCGCTTGATACATCAAATCACTAAAAGGTAATTCAAATAATGCAACAATTTCCGCAACACTCCAGCGATTAACAGAGTTACTCGCTAATTTTTCGGATGCTAGATTTGATTTTATACAGCTAGTATCAATCACGGCTTCGGCGATAGAGTTAGTGGCTGTAGATTTGTTGGCTGATTCCAGCATAAGCTGTTCCTTTGATTTAGCGTGCAATGTATTAACTTGATTTCTATGGCAATTATACCTTGTCAAACAAATATGGTGCAAACCATGAACATCAGATTAAAATTTAATCAATTGTTTTAAAATGCTTCTATACCACTGACGTATCGGGCATAACGCTGGATAATTAATGTAGAAATTTTAATGGAACTAGTTTTGCTGCGGTAGATTCTGCGATCTTCACTATCCATAGTTGGAACAATCAGAGTGAAAAATTAAAAATCTTTTACCGCCCATGTAGAATGTAGTCTTGCAGAGAGAATGCTACCCAAACCATTAAATTGAGATGTATGTTTACTATCGTTTTGTTCGAACCTGAAATTCCTCCCAATACTGGCAACATTATTCGTCTTTGTGCCAATACTGGTGCTGACTTACACCTAATAAAACCGCTGGGATTTACGCTGGAAGACAAGCAGTTAAAACGTGCAGGATTAGACTATCACGAGTATGCAGAGTTAAAAGTGCATGAGAACTGGCAAGATTGCAAAGTAGCGTTAGTTGGCAGACGCTTATTCGCAGTGACTACCAAAGGCAGTGCTAGACATAGTGATATTAAGTTTAAATCAGGTGATGTCTTTATTTTTGGCCCTGAAACGCGCGGACTACCCGAGGCAATACGCAGTGAGTTTGCAGAAGAAAATCGAGTACGATTACCAATGCTCCCGAATAGCCGCAGTTTGAATCTTTCTAATTCAGCTGCAGTTTTATTATATGAGGCATGGCGCCAAATTGACTTTGTTGGTGGTGTTTAGATTCTTATGGCCTAAAAGCTTACCGAAAAAAACCCCTTAACGGGTAAGCGGATTAAAATTCTTCAGATTTCTGATCACGCCCTAACAAATCCATGACGGCATCTTGCGCGCTTTTACCATATGAAAGCACTTGGTCTACCTGATAAGTAATCGGCATCTCAACTTGCATGATTCTGGCACGGCGCATCACTTCGGCTGTCGTGCTAACGCCTTCTGCGACATGGCCTAAGCTTTGTAAAATTTCAGCCAGTGATTTACCGCTAGCTAATTGCAAACCCACTTCACGGTTACGCGAGTATTGGCCAGTACACGTTAAAATTAAATCACCAGCGCCAGCCAAACCCATGAAAGTTTCTGGTGAAGCCCCTAACGCCATACCGAAACGCGTAATCTCAGCTAAGCCCCGCGTAATCATCGCCGCGCGCGCATTATTACCAAAACCCATACCATCCGAAATCCCAGCTGCAATCGCCATCACATTCTTGAGCGCACCGCCTACAGAAACTCCAATGACATCGGTAGTATGGTAAACACGTAAATTAGCGCCATGAATAAGCAAAGCTGCCGTATTAGAAAATGCCTCGTCATTAGCCGCCACAGTTACCGCAGTCGGCAAACCTCGGACCAGTTCCGCAGCAAAACTTGGTCCTGATAACGCGCCCCAGTGTTGGCCCGTAACCTTAGGATCACCCAACTCCTCAAGGGCAACTTCATAAGGTAGTTTGGCCGATTCCGGCTCCAAGCCTTTATGCGCCCAAACAATAGGTGCTGTACAACCGAGCGCCTTGATATTTTTGAGTATGGGTCTAAAGCCCGCTGTAGGCACTACAGAAAGAATTAAATCAGCTTCAACTAAAGCTGTCGCCAAGTCATCTTCAACCTGCAATTGATCATTAAATTTAAAGTCACCCAAATATAATGGGTTAGCACGCGCTTTGCGCATCCCTGAAACATGACCAGCATTTCTAGCCCAAAGCGAGACTGGATGACGTTCGCTGATATTCATCGCTAACGCAGTACCCCAAGCACCTGCACCTAGAACCACAATTTTCTTAGGAGTTGCCTTTACCATCTATTCAGCACCCCATATTGATGAATTTAAAATATAACCGATAACGCCATCTCTATGCTTCACTTTAAGCCAACCATTACCTGGCATAATCTCCAGCACTTCAAGCACCAAATCTTTTTCAATAGTGGCTAAAAGTTTAGATGCAGGGTCAGGAGCCATTCTAATTTCCGCACTATTAACCTTAACCAGTACCATACGCTTATTTGATAACTGCTTCGCTTCCACCCAGTTCATTGTGCCTTGTGCGTCACGCACTTTTAGCCAGTCACCAAGATTAACGATTACTTCTACCGGATAAAACTGACTAAGCAGCAAAGTTTTCTTAGCCGCTGAAGATGGTGCGTCATAAAGCACAGCTTTAGGCACCACCACTGAGCGGAACTCTAGCGCAGACGCCGCAACCGGCATCAGCACTAGCACCCAAACTACAATTAACTTAGCGAGCGATGCCACTAATATCCTAGTGCTTTGCTTTCTCTTCTGAGCTCTCTGCTTGCTGTTGTTTTTGTTGTGCAAACAGCGCTTCAAAGTTGATAGGATTCAGCAAGACTGGCTGAAAACCAGCACGTACCACTAAGTCAGAAACAGTTTCACGTGCATAAGGAAACAAAATGTTAGGGCAGGTAATGCCAACAATCATTTCTATGTTGTCTTCTGGCACATTGCGAATTTGGAAAATACCAGCTTGCGTAACTTCAACCAAAAACACGGTTTTATCTTCAATTTTTGAAGTAACAGTGACTTTAATCGCCACTTCAAAAACTCCATCTTCCAACATCTGAGCAAAGTTACCTAGCTCAATGCCAATTTGCGGCTGCGTACGATCAGTGAAGATTTGTGGCGCATTAGGAATTTCTAATGAAGCATCTTTGACGTAAATTTTTTCAATGCTGAAACCAGCTTGTTGAGGTTGTTCTGCCTTGTTATCTTCTTTTGCCATTATTTTCTACTTAGGTTAGGGGTGAAATTTATAAGGTGCTTATTTTAGCAGAATTTAAGCGTCAAGACTTCTCGGTGCTCACAAGACCTTACAGTAGCCACTAGCACTTTACTTTACCAACAGTTGGTCTAACTCGCCTGCCAAATCCAAGGCACGCAGATCATCAAAACCGCCAATATGCAGATCATTAATATAAATTTGTGGCACCGTACGCCGACCAGACTTTTCTATCAAAGCAATACGTAAATCAGAATCCAAATCAACCCGGATTTTATGAATGCTCTCCACACCCTTACTGAGCAGTAAACGCTCTGCATTATGGCAATATGGGCAGGTTGCAGTAATGTACATGGTGATATTGGCCATTAGCTTATCACCTTCGCTAAAGTTTTAACTACTGGCAACTTAGCAGCCACCCACGCTAACAGACCGCCATCCAAGTTATGTACTTGAGTAAACTCGGCCTTATGCAGAATCGCGCACGCTTTAGCCGAGCGCATCCCACGCTGACAATTTACCAAAATGGGTTTGTTTTTGTACTTTTTAAGTTCAGCCAAACGATCGTTCAAGCTACTTAGTGGAATATTAAACGCCTCAGCAATATGGCCTCCAGCAAACTCGCCATCATCACGTACATCTAGAACTATTGCATTTGAACGATTAATTAAAGTGACTGCATCTGCAGGACTTAGATTAGGCACACCATCCGCATTTTTTTTAAGCATAGGCAATAACAACATCATGCCGGAACCTAAAGCCAATCCAATTAACAAGATATTACTTCTAAAAAATTCCACACACTTCCTCTCAATATTATATCGTTTTAACATGGTGCCATAGCTCCAAAATTCAAGCTTAGCTTAATACAAACTTCTAGGCTGATTTTACGTTTAAATAAGCTAAAATGGCGATATTGCAATCAAAATATTAAAGCGAAAGATTATGCTCCCCACCATAAACACTATACCTGTCTGCCTCATCATTTTAGACGGTTTTGGTTATCGTGAAGAAGTCGCCGATAACGCAATTGCGCAAGCGCGCAAGCCGAACATAGATGCTCTTTGGAAAGCTTACCCACATTCATTAATTAATGCTTCTGAGCATTACGTTGGATTGCCTGACGGTCAAATGGGTAACTCTGAAGTAGGTCACCTTAATATAGGTGCAGGACGTGTCGTGTTTCAGGACTTTGAACGCATCAACAATAGCATTGCCAGCGGAGATTTTTTTGAGAATGCGGAGCTAAAGGCAGCTTTACTTAAGCTACAGCACAACAATAAAGCCTTACATATTTTCGGCCTGCTTTCCGACGGTGGCGTACACAGCCACCAAGATCATATCCACGCTATGCTGGAAATGGCAGCCAAACTTGGATTGACTAAGGTATATGTACATGCATTCCTAGATGGCCGTGACACGCCTCCAGTAAGCGCGGCTCCATACCTAGCAAAGCTAGAAGCTAAAATAAAAGCATTAGGTGTAGGTAAGATTCTGTCTATTTGTGGACGTTTCTACAGCATGGATCGTGACAAGCGCTGGCCAAGGGTTGAAGCCGCCTACACACTAATTACAGAAGGTATAGGTGAGTTCACCTTTCCAACTGCTGCCGAAGGCTTGCAGGCCGCTTATGCTAGAGACGAAAATGATGAGTTCTTAAAAGCCACGGCCATCCGCCAACCAGATGAAATACCTACGCACTTAGAAGATGGTGATGTTGTGGTGTATATGAATTTCCGCTCTGACCGCGCACGCCAACTGACACACGCATTATTAAGTGATGAGTTTGATGGCTTTCACCGTAGACATGTGCCCAAACTGGGGGCTTACTTTACGCTCACTAGCTATGACAAAAAAGAAAGCAAAGCCACTGTCATATTTCCACCTTATCCAATCAAAAATACATTCGGTGAATATATCTCCAACCTAGGTTTGAGTCAGTTAAGAATAGCCGAAACTGAAAAATATCCACATGTGACCTTCTTTTTTAATGGTGGCGAAGAAACAGTATTTGCCGGTGAAGATCGCATTTTGGTGCCATCACCGCCAGTAACTACCTATGACTTACAGCCTGAAATGAGTGCATTTGAATTGACAGATAGGCTAGAAGAAGCAATCTTAAGCAAAAAATATGATGCTATCATTTGCAATTATGCCAACAGCGACATGGTCGGCCATACAGGCAGTCTGCAAGCAGCTATCCAAGCCATTGAAGCTCTAGATATCTGCGTTGGTCGCGTAGTGAATGCCATGCAAAGCATCGGTGGTGAGATTGTTATTACCGCGGATCATGGAAATGCCGAGGTGATGTTTGACGCTGAGAACAATCAGCCACACACGCAACACACCACCAACTTAGTGCCACTTATTTATGTTGGTCGTCCAGCGACTTTGGTACAAAATGGCGCGCTATCAGATTTAGCGCCAACCTTATTGCAACTCATGGGCTTGACGCAACCCACAGAAATGACTGGCCAGAGCTTAGTTCACTTTGAAAAATAGGCGCACGGCGTTGGGATTATCTCATTTACATTCCGTCTATAAAACTATAGTCGCCAGCTTAAGTTTACTGGTGCTTCTATGCAGCCCAGCCGCACTCGCCGAGAAAAAACCAGAGGCCCCTAAACAAGCCCTCAGTATTGTGCAACAACGTCTAGAGGCGCTTAAAAAACAATTAAGCAGTTCGCAAGAGGCGCATAAAGACGCTGCGGA
>CAIRXI010000074.1 GCA_903882525.1 uncultured Pseudomonadota bacterium
GATTAATAAGATATATCTGTATTTTCTATAAATTTTCGATAGTGAAATTTACTTGATTGAATATCCTGATAGCAGACGCTAAAAATTTACACTTCCGACCGAGGCTGTGTCAAAACGCTTTAATTAGATCAATAAAGCACAGCTTAACTTGCTTGGCGCTGATTTAATATCAAGGGATTTGTGTTTATTCGGGGATTTTACTAAAGAGTAGCCTAAATCGGTGGTTGTAAGCTGTGAGCGTAATAAGGCCGCAGGCCTTATGTAGCGATCGCTTTTATCAATGCCACACTTCCCATGATACTCATCACTCGTTTCATGTTGTACGCCAGCACATGTAAGCTCATTTCCGTACTGACATGCGCTTTGGTTTTCATCAAGAAGTGTGAAGCGCCCATCCAATGTTTCAACGTGCCAAAGGTGTGTTCTATGGTACATCGCCGAATCTTCATCGCATCAGGCATGTTTTCCAGGTTCGATTGCATTTGATCCAAGACTTCTTCATTTTCCCAACGTTTCACGCGTCTTTGATCACTGGTCGTGCAACTGGATTTTAATGTGCAATGCTTGCAGTTAGAACTCCAGTAGTTGATCAAATGCTTTCCCTTCTCAAGTGAACGGAAGCGCTCAATCAGCAATTCTCCTGCGGGACATTGATAGGTATTACTCTTGGGGTCGTACACAAAGTGGCGTTTATCAAATAAGCCATTGGCTTTATTTCCTGAAGTTAAACACTTCGGCATGATGGGCGTAATGCCGTTCTCAACACAGGCCGCCACCTCTTCACCTTTGTAGTAGCCTTTATCAGCGACCACGGTCAGTGTTTCTTTTTGCAATGCGTCTTTTGCTTGCTTACTCATGTTCGCTAATTGCGTTCGATCATGACCAGCCGTCGTCACTTCATGCGCCACAATGAGATGGTGTTTCGTATCGACTGCCGCTTGTACGTTATAACCCACAATGCCACCGCCACGATGTTGCATAGAGCGTGCATCTGGGTCTGTTTGTGATAACTGCTTATCTGGGGTTGCTTGTAATTCTGATTCAATGGTTTCTAGGGATTTCATTTGCGCCTGGAACATGGCAATACGCTCAGTCAAGCGTACTTGATGCGAGGTCGATTGCTTAGGGGATCTAATATCGGCTGCCTCTAAATCCTCTAGGTATTGTTGGATGTTTTTCTCTACCTCTTGCATACGTTTTTTAATCTTGGCTTGCGTGTAGTTCTTGTCACAGTTGTTGACGGCTTTGAATTTACTGCCATCAATGGCAATCATGGCATCTGTAAATAAATGCATACGACGGCACAGTTCTACAAATTGGCTGCATACTTTGCGTATGGCAGGGCCGTTTCCATGCCTGAATCTTGCAATGGTTTTAAAGTCTGGATTGAGTCTAGCGACCAGCCACATGAGTTCAACATTGCGATTGGCTTCGGCTTCCAAGCGTCTGCTCGATTGGATGCGGTTGAGGTAGCCGTAGATGTATATTTTAAGCATCACAGATGGGTGATAAGACGGCCGACCAGTCTGCGCTGGATCAACACCTTCAAACCCTAGGTCTGCTAAATCTAACTGATCCACAAAGGCATCAATCACGCGTACCGGGTTATCTTCTGTGATGTATTCGTCCAGCAACTCTGGGAGAAGCGTGCTTTGAGTTCGGTCTTGACCTTGGATAAATCGCTTCATATTTAAATAAAAACAATGTAATCAATAGGTTATATTTTAACATGATAGACATTATCAGTCTATTTTACATGTAATTTATTGACGTTTTGACACAGCCTCGACCCATAGCAGTCATTCACCACTAAACAAAAAGCACCCGAAGGTGCCTAGATGTATTACTAAAATTTACAGTCTTATTGCTTTAATTAAAGCCCAATCATATAACTAAAATATGCCGTGGTTGAACCAGTGCTTTGGAATGGTAGTTGTTGGTAATACACATCCCCTGAAATAC
>CAIRXI010000075.1 GCA_903882525.1 uncultured Pseudomonadota bacterium
AGATAGGGTGGGGGTGCTGGATTGCATGTTGCGCTTTTAACCTAAGTGCACAGTAATGAATCCTATTATAAGGTGTTCATGTGCCAAATAACCATTTACAGAGTGCGACAAATTGACGCGCGACGATATGCCACATTACGTAACTTTAGCCTCTCTATTAAAATTGCAAAAATTAATAGAGAGTTGCATGATGATAAAAATAACACTGAGTGCTTTACTACTCTAGGCTAATGACTTGCTATACTCTCAAGCTCTTTAAAGTACCGCATTAATCAATGAAGATATATCCTTATATATTAGTTCTACTAATACTTTCTTTCAGCATGCCAGTTGATGCGGCAAACCTGACCTTAGGTAAAGTTGCGCCTGCCTTTGAGATAAAGACAATTTCAGGCGCATCCATCACCCCATCCTCGACTAAAGGAAGGATATTGGTGGTCAATTTTTGGGCGACTTGGTGCGCCCCATGCCACCATGAAATGCCAGAACTAGAAAACTTCTATCGTAAATACCATGATCAAGGTGTAGATGTTGTTGCGATTAGTTTGGATGATAAAAGTGATTTAGATGCAGTAAAAAACGCCATGAAATCCTGTTCATTTCCATTTGCGATGGCGGATGATGCAGATATGCACCGCTTTGGACGAATATGGCGCGTTCCAGTGACCTTTGTTATTGATCAGAATGGTGTGCTACGCCATAACGGATGGGAGGGTGAGCCTCTGGTGGATGCGGCTATATTGGAAAAAATAGTATTACCACTACTGGCTCCAGTTGCAAAGGAGCCAGTTGCTGTTCATTAGAACGTGTAATTAGCGCCTAAAGAAGCTGTCCAGCGAGGGGTAAGTTGAAGGTCATTTACATCCTGATAAATAGGCACTTGAACATAACCGTAAACTTTAATTTGTTTATTGATCCTTAGAGTAGCCCCGGGGCTAAGGTATACTAAAGTACCCCCAGTTCCTGTGGCGTAGTCAACTTCATTCTTGCTATGATCATGCTCTACGAGCCGCGCATTTAATTGAAGTTGCGGTGTAAAGTCGTCAAAGCCCTGATAACGAAGACCTAAGTTTAAGTTAAGACTATCTCCGGGTTTGTATCCGTCACTGGAGTTTAATGGTTTTTGCACGATAGCTTGGGAGAAGTAGCCCCAGTCTTTATTAAACGAGTCCAAATAATACGCACCAAAAATTGCATCTGTAGTCCCAGTGCCTGGTTGCAAACCTCTATCAATTGCGACCGCTGGATCTGGATCGATAGATATACCAGTTTTAGTATGACTTCCTGTAGGCAGCTTCAAACCTAGTAGAAGACCAAAATTATGCTGTTCGGTAAAACCTTGATAACGGCCGATCGCTTTAATATCTCCAATACTTGAAGTGCTTGAATGGTAAGCATCCATACCAGGGTTTATTCCATCAGATACAGTGCCTAACGTTGTGTGGTTACGATTGATGAAAGGCAACTGAACGTTAATTCCCCAATTTGGATTTGCGCTGTAATCTAAGCCTACTGTAAGGTAATTATTACGGGTATATTTCTCAATTTCAGCATCTGGATTTGCTGCTGCAGATGCAGACGGAGAGGCTGAATGCGCTCCTGTTCTCAGCTGATTTTGATTAAGGTAGTCATAACGCACATCAATCTTAAAGCCTGATGAGCTACTAAATCCTAGATTTTCCCAATCTGAACTTAGCGTACAGCCACAGCTTGCGCATGCTTGAGCCGTCAATGGCATCAATAATGATAGGCTAAGTAAAGCGGCTGAAGGAAATACGTGTGCCGTAATGTGTTTTTTTAATGAGAAGTACATGTCAAGTCCAGGGCTTAGATAATTAAGTCAATTTTAAACTGGACTTATATATAAAGGAATGCGACAAATTGTCGCATCTCAATGATTGACAGGAATTTGAAAGGCTATAATTTGGCCTGAATAGCGACTTGAAACGATAGTAGTTATGCGATCAGCGCTAAATGAAAAATAAAGTAAGATGTCAGTATGAAAAAATTACTGCTCTTATTATTAGCTTGCTTAGCGCCATTGGCCCAGGCCCATGAAGGGCACAACCAACGTCAATCTAGCAACTTAGCAGTCAGTGTAGCCTTTGATGCAAATGGCAATTTATGGAGGGTACGCGCTAAGGATGACTTTGTGTTGGTGGATGTGAGCCGGGATTTGGGTAAAAACTTTGCCAAGCCAATTACCATTAACCCAAGTGCGCAAAAAATAACGGCAGATGGTGAGGCGCGTCCACAGATTGCCGTAGGCACTGAAGGCAATATTTACCTGATTTGGACTGAAGCCTTAAAGACCCAATTTTTTGATTATATATGGTTTTCGCGTTCGATAAACGGCGGGAAAAGTTTTGATAAACCTTATATTTTGCATCAAGATCGATCAGAAATTACCCATCGCTTTAATGCACTGAATGTTGCGCCCAATGGCAATGTCACAGTGACTTGGGTGGATAATCGCGACTTAATGGCCGCCAATTCCACCCATCAGCCTTATGACGGCGCCGCAATTTACTATGCCGTTTCTAGTAATAGTGGTGCGAGCTTTAGCGTTGAACAAAGGTTAGCAGATAGTAGTTGTGAGTGTTGTCGTATTGCCACAACGAATAAGCCTGACGGAACCGTGGTAGCTATGTGGAGACATGTGTTTGCCGGTAGCGAACGCGACCATATGCTGGCAGAGATTCCACAGTTGACCAAAGCAGGTCAGCCTATTTCACCCCCAATATTAAAACGCGCAACTTTTGGGCACTGGCAGATAGACGGTTGTCCGCACCATGGTCCAGCGATTGCGAGCGGTGGCGAGGGTAAGGATTGGTGGGGCTACCATATGGCTTATTTTGACGGCAACGAAAAAAAGCCCGGGTTGTACTATAGCCGAATGGACGGCGTTGCATGGGCCTCATCTCCACCGAAAAAATTTGGAAATAATAAAAATCAAGCAGGGCATCCTGCTCTGTTGGCTACGAGCGATCAGGTATGGCTAGTGTGGCGCGAGATTGAGCTTAAAAACAACATGACGCACCACAGTATTGTAGGCATGTTTTCTGATGACGGCGGACGAAGTTGGCAGGATGCTAAGGTATTAGCTACAAGCATGGGGAAAACAGATTATCCGCAGTTAGTAGGGTTCCAAGGTAAGACTTATTTAGCCTGGAATACTGTGGATGAAGGATTTTTATTGCTAGGCTTGTGACTTATAAGCACCACACTTTACTATGCTGGGTAAGCTCCATCCAAATTGCCCAAGCACTTGCACTGCTTAATAACAAACCTGCCAATCGCATGCCGTAGGGCTCAACCATATTGGTTTTCAGTTTTAACCATAACCAGGGTGCAAAAAATAAAGACACGCTAGATCCAAGCGCAAAGGCTGCCATGCTAAGCGCACCACCAAGTGGATTGCCATTAAATGAAGCAATAATTAAAGCTGAATACAGTAAACCGCATGGCATTAACGCCCATAACATTCCGATATAAAAATGACCGCCAGTGTGTAAGCTGAGTTTCTTAACATGTTGCCAGATATTACGTCCGGCTCTATCCACCCAAACCGGCTGCCGTGCATAAGTCAGCATCATTAGTCCCCAGAAAAATACCAAGACATGAAAGAACGTCCATAGTGGGTGTAGCGCCGCACTATAGCTGGAAAGCCAAGCGATACTTTGAATAGCAAAGGTTGCAATCGCGCCCATTGTGGCGTACCCACAAAGCCTGCCAATATGGTAGAGCTGTATGGCGTAAGGCTGGGTTGTTGACTGATTGAAGCTGGCACAGGCTGCGCCACACATGGCGACACAGTGTGGGCCACCTGCAACCCCCATCAGGAGTGCGCTATAAATAAGTGCGGTTTGCATATGTGGCTATTGTTGCTCTATTTAGGTTTATCATCATCTTCA
>CAIRXI010000076.1 GCA_903882525.1 uncultured Pseudomonadota bacterium
AACCCATGGCATTTTCTATTGCGTGGCCAAAGGTATGGCCTAAATTCAACAAGGCGCGGTCGCCCTGTTCATGCTCATCTAGGGCTACTAGGTCTGCTTTATTTTGGCAGGAACGATAAATGGCGTAGCTTAAAGCCTGTTCATCAAGCGACATAAGCGCTTCTACATTGCCTTCTAACCAATCAAAAAAATCAGCGTCACGCATTAACCCGTATTTAATCACCTCGGCCATCCCCGCAGAAAATTCACGTGGTGGCAAAGTTTTGAGAGTATCAATATCCGCCAATACTACTTGTGGCTGATAAAAAGCGCCGATCATATTTTTGCCAAGCGGATGATTGATTCCGGTTTTACCACCCACTGAAGAATCCACCTGCGATAGCAACGTAGTAGGTATCTGTATAAAAGGCACGCCACGTAAAAAAGTGGCTGCGGCATAACCCGTTAAATCGCCAATTACGCCGCCACCCAGTGCGATTAATGTCGTGCTGCGCTCACAACGATTTTGGAGTAAAGCGTCATAGATCGTGTTGAGGGTTTGCGTATTTTTATAGGCTTCGCCATCTGGCAAAATAATGGGTAGCACGCTGACCCCAGCCGCCTTCAAGCTAAGTGTTAGTTGTTCTAGGTACAGTGGCGCCACCGTGGTATTGGTGACCACAGCCACATGCTTACGTTTGAGATGTGGCAAAATTAAGCTCGCGTCGCCAATTAGATTGCGACCGATATGAATGGGGTAACTTCTACCAGCGAGTTCTACTTTAAGTGTTTGCATATTGTGGTGAGTACTTATTTGAGTAATTAGGCTACGTTTGATTGTTGCGCTGGATTGGCTGGCTCGCAATTGGCAGCCTGATTAAGTAACTGCTCAATTTCATTCGTAATTTCAGCCGCTGACTGCACGCCGGTATCGACTATAAAATCTGCCAACTTGGTGTAAATTGGATCTCGCTCATGATGCAATTGTTCTAGCTTTTGCCTTAGATTTCCGCCTTGCAGCAAAGGCCGTGTTTTGTCGTTACGGGTGCGTTGCCATAGATCGTGCACATTGGCACGCAAATAGATGACCTTGCCATTACTCTTAAGGAAATGACGATTTTCTGGCAACAATACAGCGCCACCGCCGGTAGCCATGACAATGGGATGCAGTTGACTGAGCTCTTCAATAATAGCCGCTTCACGTTTACGGAAACCTTCTTCGCCTTCCAGCTCAAAAATCAAAGGAATTTTAACGCCGGTTTTACGCTCAATTTCGCAATCTGAATCGTAAAAATTAAGCCCTAATTGCCTGGCAAGTAAGCGACCTATTGTGGTTTTTCCTGCGCCCATCAGGCCGATAAAATAGATATTATTCAATGATCTTTACCTTAAGTTTTTTAATGTGCAATTAACATGGCCTTGCCCTAAATTTTCCGCTTTAAGGCTAGCCAATGAAAATGTGCATCCATCTCCTGCTTTCCATTTTATGCGATTCTTCACGCGCTGTCAGATTTTGCCGTTTTTAATCACTAAAATACACGTTTTTGTAGCGTGAAAACGATTCAACTACTGTTGATCAATAAAATTTTTTGCCATGGTTAACATGATGCAATTAACCGACTATTTTTATTTCATCGTTTTTTCGCAGAGAATAGTCAGAGCAATTTATAATGATCCTTACATTCTAAAATAACGAAATCAAAAATTTCATGAATCCAACCAAATGGTGGCACTACCTGTTGCTTGCAATCACTGTCGGCGGCTTATCAATCATTGCGCTGGTGGCTATTGCGGCTGCGCTTATTTACCCTGCCCTGCCGTCACTCGACACCTTAACCGACTACCAACCCAAGCTACCTTTGAGGGTTTACTCTGAAGATGGTTACTTAATTAGTGAGTTTGGCGAAGAGCATCGCGCCTACGTCAAAATTGAAGACGTGCCGCAAAACATGAAGAATGCAGTCATTGCAATTGAAGACCGTCGCTTTTATCAACATAATGGTGTTGATTTGCAGGGTGTACTGCGCGCCGCTGTTACCAACCTTCTTGGCGGTGCCAAAGAGGGCGCCAGCACAATCACCATGCAAGTGGCACGCAACTTCTTTTTGTCCAGCGAACGTAATTTCAAACGCAAAATCAACGAAGCCTTGCTTGCCATTAAAATTGAACACAGCCTCAGTAAAGAAAAAATACTTGAACTGTACGTCAACCAAATTTACTTGGGACAGCGTGCTTATGGTTTCGCAGCGGCTGCACAGGTTTATTATGGTAAACCACTAGATAAACTTAGCCTGGCAGAAACTGCATTATTAGCGGGCTTGCCAAAGGCACCATCAGCCTACAACCCTTATGTCAATCCTAAACGTGCCATCACACGGCAAAAACAAGTGTTACATGACATGTACCGCTATGGACTTATCGAAGAGAAGGCTTACCAAGCAGCCCTAAAGCAACCTTTGCACTTTAAGGCCTCGAAAGAATCACGGGACTTAGCCGCCGACTATGTAGCAGAGATTGTGCGTGCAAACCTCTATGAAAAGTATCAAGAAGGCATCTATAACAGCGGCCTCAAGGTCTACACCACCATTCGCAAAGCCAATCAAGAGGCTGCAAATGCTGCTGTCCGAGCCGGTGTACTCGACTATGACATACGCCATGGCTACCGTGGCCCAGAAAAACTATTGAATATTGCAGGATTAGCCGATGCTGAGCGGAAGGCTGCCATCGAGAATGTACTGGATGAAACTGAAGAATTTAATGGCTATCTACCTGCAGTTATTACAAAAATAACCCCCAAGGCGGTACGGGCCCAGATTAGAAGTGGCGACGAAATTGAAATCGTTGGCAATGGCTTGCTGTTCGCAGAAAAAGCACTCTATGGAAAAGACCCCTCTAAGCGTGCATTAAAAATAGGCGCCTTAATTCGCGTGTTAAAGCAAAATGATAGCTGGCACATTGTGCAGTTACCGCAAGTGGAAGCCGCGCTGGTAGCGCTTGACCCTGAAAATGGTGCCGTGCGCGCCCTAGTAGGCGGTTTTGACTTTAATCGAAATAAATTTAACCATGTGACCCAAGCATGGCGTCAGCCAGGATCAGGCTTTAAGCCCTTTATTTATTCTGCAGCTTTAGAAAAAGGCTATACACCAGCGAGCATCGTGGAAGATGCACCGCTTAATCTAACAGCAGCACAAACTGGTAGTAAAGAGTGGTCGCCACAGAACTATGAAAATACGTTTGAAGGTCCAATCAATCTCAGGCAAGCGCTAGCGCACTCAGTTAACTTAGTCGCGATTCGCGTTCTGCAATCAATCGGGGTGAGCTATGCGCAAGACTATATTACGCGCTTTGGCTTTGCCGCTAAAGACCACCCCCCTTACCTAACCATGGCGCTCGGCGCTGGCTCAACCACACCATGGAAAATGGCGACCGCTTATGCAGTGTTTGCCAACGGTGGTTATTTAATAGAGCCCAATATAATCGCCAAGATTGTTGATAAAGACGGCAAAGTACTTTCAGAAACAAAAACTGCACATGCCGGCATTGATGCGCCTCGCGTGATTGATTCACGCAACGCCTTTATTATGAACTCCATGCTACAAGAGGTGGTTCGTCATGGCACCGCAACCCAAGCGCTACAGCTTGGTCGCGCTGATTTGGCTGGGAAAACTGGCACGACCAATGACCATATTGACGCTTGGTTTAACGGCTATACGCCAAAACAAGTGGCAGTGGCTTGGGTAGGATTTGATAAGCCGGAAACCTTAGGACGCAGTGAAACTGGCGCTGCTGCTGCACTACCAATCTGGATTAAATATATGGCAACCGCATTACGTGGTGTGCCTGAAGTTGAAATGCCAGTGCCCGATGGCGTAACGGCCATTAAAATTAATCGCACCACAGGCATGCGCGCCGACACTGATGAAAGTGCAGTCTATGAATATTTCTACCAAGAAATGCCACCACCTGGAGCGGTAGCAACACAGGCAAGCAATGCCCCTAGTGTCGCGGATACGCTGCAGGGTCAAGC
>CAIRXI010000077.1 GCA_903882525.1 uncultured Pseudomonadota bacterium
ACACCCTGTTGCATCCCGAGCACGGCTCAGGCTTTTATATGCCGCATTGTTACTGGTTGCGGTCATCGCGCAAAGTATGTTTTTTTTACGCAGTGAAATTGCTTCTTATTACCCACAAAGCAAGCCGTATCTCGTTCATCTATGCCAAAAGCTAGCTTGCAGTATCCATTTATCCAGGAATATTGAGTTCATTGTAATTGATGACTCCGATATCAAAGAAGATACGAATTACCCTGGTTTACTACATGTATCTAGCACCTTGGTGAGTCGAGCTAGATATTATTTGGCATACCCCAATATTGAGCTGACCCTGACCGATATTGAAGACAAGCCTAAACTACGTCGCATATTTAAACCAGAAGAATACTTACCAGCTAACAGCGATGTTGCTAACGGCATTCCACCTGGGTCAGAAGTTAAAATCAATCTTGCAATCATGGCACAAGGGCACTCCCTAGCGGGGTACCGCGTCCTGCTCACTTACTAATCGGTATCGCAGTAGCAGAGCTAAAACCTAATGAAAATCATGAGCGCTATTTAATCACTTTACATAGTTGGCTTTTACATCAAGTCTGTATTATCTAATCCATAAGTTGCATTACTTAATTAATCCTTTAGGAGATTTACCATGTGGACTACACCAGCTGCTACTGAAATGCGTTTCGGTTTTGAAGTTACAATGTACGTAATGAATAAATAAGCTTTAGAATTTTAGTAAAAAAGGACGCTAATGCGTCCTTTTTTATTGACCAAACGTTTTTCTTAATCTATTTTATTATTTCTAAACTGTCTGATTTTATGTCTTTAATCGCGTTGGCAATGCATTCTATTGCCTGCTCTCTAGCGTAACTTTTACGCCAAGCTAGAGCGATTCTGCGCACAGGGACTGGCTGCTCAAACGGAATGACTTTTACCAGCGGATTTAAATAACGCTCAGTTGCAGCACTACATGGCAGCACCGTAATACCCAAATTGGACGCCACCATGCTTCGTATGGTTTCTAGCGAATTTCCCTGTAGCACCTGGCCTTTGCGTGATAAATCTGGGCAAGCCTGCAATACCTGATGGCTATAGCAATGTCCACTATTGAGTAACAATACGTTTTCATCCATAAGCTCTAAGGCTTTAATGGACTTACGTTTGGCCCATGCATGGTCAATAGGTACCATCACCACATATTTTTCGTCATACAGTGGCAAGGTCTTGATTCCTGCAACATTAAAAGGCAAGGCCACAACTGCCGCATCTATGACACCAGCCTTAAGCTGCACTTCCAATTGTGCGGTTAAATTTTCCTCTATATCCAAGGGCATCTCCGGGGCGCTCACTCGCAAGAGGGGGATTATTTCTGGTAACAAATAAGGCCCTACCGAGTAAATTAATCCTAGGCGAAAAGGGCCCGCCAATTGGTTATTACCCTGTTTCGCAATATCTCGAATGCGGCTCGCCTCTTCAAGCGTATGTATCGCCTGCACTATAATTTGTTCGCCTATGGGTGTTGGGCTAACATCGGTGCGGCTACGCTCAAAGATCAAGACGCCAAGATCTTCTTCCAGTTTTTGAATGGCAAGACTGAGTGCAGGCTGGCTCACAAAGCACTTTTCAGCCGCACGCCTAAAATTTCGTGCTTTGGAAACCGCGACTACAAAGCGTAATTCATTCAAGGTCATGGCTACTATCCTAACGGTTGTTGTTGGTTTTGATAGTCCAAGCCTATCAAAAAATTACTAGTACACAATTCTACCTATCAAAATAATTTGTGATTGATTTATTTATCGCATTGGCTTTAATTGCTCCATATCATTTCGTAGTATGATTAAAAAAGGTTATCAAACTTTGAATAAAGGTGGTCAATATGGTTCATACCCAAGCACCAAAAGATAAACTCAATGGCAACCAAGAAGAGGTTGCAGGGGCCTACGAATCGTCACTAGCCATGCTTCTAAAAAAGTCCGAACAAGCTGACACAAGCCTTCATAGCTTGCTGGAAGAAGACTCCAGCGAATTTACACAAATGGCGCAATGGATTAAGCGCGATTTAATTGCCGCGGCGCAGCATTTAAATGAATCGGGCCAAGAGCTCAAAGACTGGCTAGGCTTTGATTTAAAGCTAATCAAAAACGAGTTATGGGAACGATTTACCCAGGCCGCAGACAAAACAACGCTAGAGCTACTCAAGCTTAAGCAAATAGCCGCCAACGCTGAATACCACACCGGTGAAATTGTGGGTTTAGGCTCTTTAATTTGCGACCAGTGCCAAGCGCAGCTTCACTTTTACAAACCTGGCCATATTCCACCATGTGCTAAATGTCACGGCACACGTTTTCACCGGCTTAACCGATAACGCTAGCCATCAAAAACCTGTATCAGATTTTAGCTACCGCACTCGATAATCTACTTTGCTCCATCTCGCCGTATACCTCATGGCGAGGACGAAACTTTTTAACAAAACGATGGGTTGTTTTAATGGACATAAGTAGTAAATATTTCTAGATTTGAATAGTCTTAGTTTTTAAGGTGCCGTTGTGTATATCAGCTTAATATTGTTGTCATCACACCAGATACGCAGTTCCTCATCACAGGCATTCGCCTCGTATGCAAACCAAGGCTCTAGCATACCTTCCGCTTGGAGCAATTCCTTAAATCGCTTATAAGCGCCTCGTTTACGGAAAAAGCTAGCAACGGTGTTGTAGTGATCTGGAAGCGCTCGGTCTATAAATTCTAGCGCCATCTTTTGCCCAAGTTGCAGCTCATTCTTGTGTGGAATGGCTAGATAGCGTGTTGATGTTGTAACGTCGTCTGGCACCGTCTCTTCCAGCTCAACACTTGTTGATACCCAGAATATTTCTCCATTATCCAAGGAGATATAAGCATTTTGTACAGATGGAGAATCCGAGCTTACAAATTCAAAGGCATTGCGTAATTCGTTGTAGTTGACGCTACTCATGCTGATCCTTAATGCAATGTTGTTTAGCTAAAACTATAGATGCTATGCATACTTCATGTAGCTGCTTATTGCTTTTGAGTTACTATCTGACCTCAATCATCACAAAGATGCAATATCCTAATGCAAAAAGAAGTTATAGAGCAACCTAGATACGCTGTTGTAGCCGCTGTTCAACTGCCAAACGTCACAGATATTGAATTCGAAGCCTCTCTTAATGAATTACGCGAGCTGGCAAAAACTCTAGGTTATGTAGTGGTGCATACTTTTGTGCAGAAGCGCCCTGGATTTGATATCACGGCCTACCTTGGTGCAGGTAAGCGTCAGGAAATCAGCGAATTCATTAATAACGAATCAGAGTTCGTGGCCAATGGTGACCATGTGGATAGCCGCGTGATAGATGCCGTATTAATCGATCATGAGATCTCACCATCGCAGGCGCGTAACCTAGAAAAAGAAGTTGGTTGTGAGGTGATGGATCGCACCATGGTGATCCTTGAAATTTTCCATCGCAATGCACGATCTCGTGCTGCACGCGCCCAAGTCGAGATTGCGCGTTTAGGCTATATGGCGCCACGGATGCGTGAGGCAGCTAAACTTGCTGGGCCACAAGGACGTCAACGAAGCGGAGCAGGCGGGCGTGGAGGTGGCGAGTCACACACTGAGTTAGATAGGCGTAAGATTCGCGATCGCATCTCCGAACTACAACAGGAAATTGTTGCCATGGATGTTGAGCGCAAAACACAACGCGCCCGTCGACAAGAGCGGCAAGGACTAGCCGTTGTAGCGCTCGTCGGTTATACCAATGCCGGTAAGTCTACATTAATGCGCGCCTTGACAGGCAGTGAGGTGTTAGTCGCCAATAAACTCTTCGCAACACTAGATACAACAGTGCGCGCACTTTATCCTGAGAGCGTGCCACGTGTGCTAGTAAGTGATACCGTTGGTTTTATCAAGAACTTGCCTCATGGCCTCGTAGCTTCATTTAAATCAACGCTAGAAGAAGCCCTTGATGCTTCACTCCTACTTCATGTCATTGATGCCAGTGATCCTGGTTTTGAACGCCAACTTGAGGTGACGGATGAAGTGCTTGAGGATATTGGTGCAAACATCGTACCGCGTATCCGCGTATTCAATAAGATTGACTTTGTTGGTGACGCCGCAGCACAATCTGAGCGAGAAGCCTGGTTGAAAGCGCGCTATCCAGACTGTGTTGTAATGAGCGCTCGGCGCCCTGATGAGGTTGCAAAACTTCGTCAGAAAATAGTCACATTTTTTCAGCAGGACTTAGTTGAAGCAGAGATTTTTCTGCCTTGGGCTGAACAGCAAATGCGTGGCGAGATTTACGCTAGCTGCCAGGTACTTGAAGAAAACTCTAATGATAACGGCAGCTTACTTAGGGTCCGTGGCGAGCCGAATGTGGTTGAAAAGTTAACCCTGCGCTTTAGTCCAACACCTTCCAGTTAACTTTAGAATATTTCTATTTTTGTACCTTTAACCCGTAACTCACAGTCAGCTGCCAAAGTTATGGTTTATTTATTTTGGCCAGCACCTTCGCATCAAATTTTTCTTTGTTGATAACGAATCGCTCATGTCGGCCTTTAGATATTAGGTCAATGCCATCGTGAGCTTCAACAGAAAATATAAGTTTTTTTCCTTCAACTGCAATCAACTTAACGGTAGCAGTAATTTCTAATCCAGGTGGCGTTGGTGCTTCGTGACTGACGTCTATATGGGTCCCAACTGTTTGCTCCTGCGGCCAATCGAGATGCGGGTTAATTGCCTTGATACAGGCCCACTCAAGAAACCCCACCAAAAACCCAGTAGCGAATACTGCTGGCATAGCCATGAACTCTTCTGATTCTGGATAGAGTGCGGGGACAGTTTTTGAATGCGGAACTGTAAACTTGTGCTCGTACCTAATACCAGCTTTCAGCGTTTCCTTCATTTCTTACTTCTCCCGTAAGGCATCACTGGAACTATAGAGCTATCGCGTTATTTATTGTAATTGAAGATTAGTAATATTTTAAATTTAGTGTATTGAATGAATGAAAACTTCTTGATACGACTTCTTATAGTGTTAGATCAATTCGCCAACCTATAAGCAATCTGTAGGAATAATTGATATGAATACTTCCCAAAGCAGTCAGTCAGTGTCGTCTCTTGTTACTCAAAGCTTACATTCATTTTATGTATCTACTAGCCATAAATTTAACTATAGATAAGGGCGGATAATCCGCCCTTATAATCACTAATTGTGTTTAATTTCATGCTATGAAATTCATACTCTACATTTAAAGACTGCTGTGCGCGCCATCACATAAAGGCTGGTTGGCGCTTTGCTTACAGCCACAAAAATACACGGTCTTTTTTTCCGTCGCATTATATACAACGGGTGTAAATTCAGACCCTTGATGTGCGCCATCGCAAAATGGTTGATTTTTGCTTTTGCCACAAGAGCACCAGTAATAACTCTTTCCACTTTCCACTTCTACGGCATACGGGCTTTTTTGTGCGATTTCAGGTTTCATTTCAATATCCTTATACGTTAATTATTCTTTGACTGCTTCAACTGGAATGTCAATTGTGACCTCATCACTGACATAGGGTACATGTTTACCCATATTGAAATCGCTACGCTTAACAACAGTAGTCGCATTTACACCACAAGCCTCTTTTTTAGCCATAGGGTGTGGCATACACAGGAATGAGGTTACCGCCAATGTGACATCTTTACTAATCCCTTTAATCGTCAATACACCATCAATTGATTTAATTTTATCGCCACTGAAGTTAAATTTATTGGATATGAAAGTGACCGTTTGGAATTTGGCGGTATCAAAATAATCAGCACCTTGAATATGCTCATTAAATGTTGCATAGCCAGTATTGACTGAGTTTGTTTCTATCGTTACATTCACTGAACCTTGCTTAGCTTCTTTATCTAGAACAATCTTTCCTGAAGTCTTATCAAAACGACTCAACTGTGTTGAATAACCAAAGTGACTGTAAGAGAATCTTGGCAGTGTGTGATTGCCATCAATGACGTAAGTCACTGGTGCAGCCGAAGCTTGAACTGCCATTAACATTAAACCAATTGCTAATATATTACGTTTCATTATTGCTCCTTTAAGTTGGGGGTAAGTTTTTCCATAGCATCTCTTAACTTTTTAAGAGAGCTTGTTAGGTTAAGCATTTCTTCTTGCGATAATTGATTAAATGCAGTTTTAAGATATTTCATGTGGCTTGGGAAGGCGTATGAAAAGACTTCCTGACCCTTTGTCGTCAATTGAATTTTTTGACTTCTGCCGTCTTCAGTATTGCTGATACGCTCAACTATTTTTTTAATTTCAAGGCGATCGAGTATTCCCGTCAAGGTGCCTTTAGTAATTAACGTTTTTTCTCCTAATGCTTTGCAGGTCATGGGTGGCTGATTAGCCAATGTCGCAATCACATCGAATTGTGGGGAGGTTAAATTCATGGATTTAATATGCGGCGTTGAGAAGTTTTCAAAAGCTTGATAGCTTCTAACCAGCTCTCTTAGTAATAGCAAGAATTCCATTAAAATCTCATTTTGTTCTAGTTAGCACCAATATAGTTCTAGTTAGAACTAATGTCAATACCTTTAATACTAAGTAATATTTCTATTCACAAATCATATCCATGATTTAAATATACGCATATATTC
>CAIRXI010000078.1 GCA_903882525.1 uncultured Pseudomonadota bacterium
GCCCTGCCTTTCCACCATCGCCACCTTGAAAAATGAATCTAAAAGCAGTGGATTTATGTGGCTATCTATAGCGTGGTCGCTTAGCTTGGCTTGGGTGGTAAGTTTTGTATTTTACCAAGGAGCCCGCGCACTAGGTTTTTAAAAGAGTCTGCGACAAAAATATGGCAGATAAACTTAGCGCGGTTAAAGAAGTTATTCTTTGCTTATAAAACCTATTGGAATTGTTCAGGCGCTTGCGAGCAACAAGCGCCTATATATAACGAAGTCCTAAATAACTAAACTGCTGACTCGCCCGTTTCGCCTGTACGAATACGGACCACTTGCTCAACTGCGCTCACAAATATTTTCCCGTCACCAATTTTACCGGTATGCGCAGCTTTAATAATGGCATCCATAGCGGCTTCAACTAAGTCATCTGCGACGACTAGCTCTAGTTTGATTTTAGGTAAAAAATCCACCACATATTCAGCACCACGATACAACTCAGTATGACCTTTTTGGCGACCAAACCCTTTAACTTCGGTCACGGTTAAGCCATTCACACCGATACTTGATAACGACTCACGTACCTCATCTAACTTAAATGGTTTAATAATGGCTTCAATTTTTTTCATACGGTCCGAGCTCCTATTATTGGCGACGTTTATGTGACGTCTCAAAGTTATTTTAAGTGTATATCAAAATTCAGTTTGGCAGTAATCGGATGCCGCCTATCTTTACCAAAGCCTCTATGCGTAATGCGCACCCCGACCGGCGACTGTCGCCGTTTATATTCATTACGATCTATCAGCATAATCACACGTTGCACAACTGCATCAGCATATCCCATTGCCACAATATTAGCCTGACTAAGGTCATCTTCTACGTAGGCTTGAATAATACCGTCTAGCATCTCGTAGGGAGGCAAACTATCCTGATCAAGCTGATTAGCCCGAAGCTCGGCCGAAGGCGGGCGCGTAATGATGCGAGGCGGGATTACTGGAGACAGGCTGTTGCGATAATTAGCTAGGTGATAAACCATCGTTTTTGGAACGTCTTTTAATAAAGCGAACCCCCCCGCCATATCCCCATACAGCGTACAGTACCCGACTGCCATTTCACTTTTATTACCAGTAGTCACAACGATACTGCCGAATTTATTGCTGATGGCCATTAGCAACATGCCGCGTATACGTGCTTGTAGATTTTCTTCTGTAGCATCCATCGGTCGCTGATCAAACATAGGCGCCAGCGAAGCTATGTATTGTTCATACAGCCCTTTAATTGCAATCTCATCATACTTCACAGATAAAATTCCAACCATTTCACGAGCATCATTGACACTGATATCTGCGGTAAATTCTGAAGGCATCATCACCGCATGGACTTTATCTGCACCTAGTGCATCGACCGCAATGGCAAGAGTAAGTGCAGAATCAATGCCACCTGAGAGACCAAGCACCACCCCGGGAAAACCGTTTTTATTAATATAGTCGGCAAGCCCTAATTTAAGCGCCTCATACACAGAAGCGACTGAATTCATAGGTTGTGCGATTGCCGCAGGTACAGGTTGATTGCGCTGAAATTCTATGAGCGCTAAAGCTGATTTAAATGCTGGCAACTGTTGCGTTAACTGTCCCTGCGCACTCAGCACAAAAGAGGCGCCATCAAAAACCAACTCATCTTGTCCGCCTACCATATTAGCGTAAATGATTGGCAATCCAGTTTCCGCAACACGCTGACGTAATATTTCCAAACGTGTAGATTGTTTTTCCATATGGTATGGTGAAGCGTTAATGGCAATCAATATCTCAGCACCAGCCACTTTCGCCAACAAAGCAGGCTCTGCTTCCCAAACATCCGCACAAATCAACGCACCAATTTTAATACCATGATGCTTGAACACCAACGCTTGATGGCCAGACGTAAAGTATCGCTTTTCATCAAATACGCTGTGATTAGGAAGCACATGCTTATGATAGGTGGCTGTGATTTCGCCATGCTCCAACACGGATAAAGCGTTAAAACATCCTTCTGGTGTTTGCTGCGGGTGACCAATGATGACCGTAATCCCTTGCAACTGCTTGCATAACTGTTGCAAAGCCTGCTCACACAAGCGTAAAAAATCTTCGCGTAATAACAAATCTTCTGGTGGGTATCCGCATAGAGATAGTTCTGGCGTAATCAGGAGTGTCGCGCCCTGCGCCTTGGCCTGGCTTGCGCTAGCAATGATTTTAGCCATATTGCCGGCAACATCCCCCACCATGCAATTAATTTGCGCGACTGCAATTTTCATTTAAGTGCGCTCATTGCAAATAAGCTTTAACCTAGTGACTAAACTGCAAACAGCCAAAGTGGGGAGATTAATAAGAACCACCAGCCTCTTTCAGAAGGTGGACGATTTCTGTATCACGGCCTTTAAGTGCATACACCAAAGGGGTCAGTCCGTATTGGTCTTTAGCTTTTACATCAGCCTTATTGTCGATGAGCAATTTAACGATGCTAGCATTCTTGTTATTGACCGCAACATGGAGTAATGAAGAACCTTGATAGTCTAAATTATTCACATTAGCACCCGCTATAATAAGTACGCGTGCTGAATCCAGTTTAGATTTTTTAACTGCCCAAGTTAAGGCAGTCCACTTTGAAGCATCCTTTTGTTCTAATGCTGCACCTTGCTTCACTAGCAATTCAACTACTGGTGCGTTCCCTTCTCGCGAAGCAATCATTAATGCCGTGGTATCTAATCTATCCCGCGCCTGCATATCGGCTTGATGCTCAAGCAGAATTTTAACTGTGGCTAAGTCACCGCCCTTTGCCGCGTGCATCAGTACCGTTTTGCCATCATCGCTTCGGGAATTTACATCCACGCCATGCTTCAATAAAATATCAACTGCGGGGGCAAAGCCTGCTACAGCAGCCATACCAAAAGCACTCCAACCAGCAGCGTCACGTACTTTTGGATCAGCACCATGACTAAGCAATACTTCTATGGTATCAATATAGTTTTTCTTGGCAGCAAACATAAGTGCTGTCCAGCCACCGTTATCCTTTGCATTCACATCAGCGCCTTTGTTTAGGAGCGCAGAGGCAACCTCGGCATTATTCTTGCGCGCTGCGTACATCAAAGCGGTAATACCATCCGCATCTTTAACATTAGCACTAGCCCCGCTATTTAACATTGCATTGACTGCAGCCAAGTCGCCTTTACCTGCGGCTGTCAGCATGTAGCTAATTTCTTCGGTTGCTTGGGCAGAAGACACTGCCATCAATGCCACCAAGCAAAATGCAAAAATATTTTTGTATAGAGTATGCATAAGAATTAGGCTATTTTATTTTAAGATTAATTGCAGCCAACACGGCTTCACCAAGTCCTGCCGGTGAACTTGCCACTACTGCACCAGCGCGCTCTAAAGCACGCATTTTGTCTTCGGCCTTACCACTGCCGCCCGAAATAATAGCACCTGCATGACCCATGCGCTTACCCGCAGGTGCCGTTTGTCCCGCAATATAAGCGGCAACAGGCTTACTTACATTACTTTTAATAAATTCGGCTGCCGCTTCCTCATCAGAACCACCAATCTCACCCACCATAATGATAGCTTCGGTTTCATCATCGGCTTCAAACATTTCTAGGCATTCAATAAAATTCAACCCCTTAATCGGGTCGCCGCCGATACCAACGCAGGTACTTTGTCCTAACTTCAAGGCCGTTGTCTGATGCACCGCTTCATAAGTGAGAGTGCCAGAGCGCGATACAATGCCGACTTTACCGCGTAAATGAATGCTACCGGGCATAATGCCGATTTTACACTCGCCAGGGGTAATCACACCGGGGCAGTTAGGGCCAATCAACTTAACATTATAAGAGTTGAGCACATGCTTAACATTCAGCATATCTAATACGGGGATGCCTTCGGTAATGCAAATAATAAGCTCAATACCAGCATCGCAAGCCTCTAAAATAGAATCAGCAGCAAACGCAGGTGGCACATAAATCACACTCGCAGTCGCGCCAGTTTCTCGCACAGCATCACGCATAGTATTAAATACAGGTAAACCTAAGTGTATTAAGCCACCCTTACCCGGAGTAACGCCACCGACCATTTTAGTGCCATAAGCCAATGCCTGTTCCGAGTGGAAGCTACCTTGCTTGCCAGTAAACCCTTGGCAAAGCACTTTGGTGTTCTTATTCACTAATATACTCATACTAAAACTGCCTTCACTGCTTGCACCGCAGCATCGGTTAAGCCATCGGCCGAAATGATATTTAAACCACTGGTTTGCAACATGGTTTTACCTAGTTCCACATTGGTACCTTCTAAACGGACAATCACCGGAATTTGCATACCAACTTCTTTCACCGCGGTAATAATACCTTCGGCAATAATATCGCAGCGCATAATCCCGCCAAAAATATTTACTAAAATAGCTTTTACATTACTATCGGCCAAAATAATTTTAAACGCCTTAGTGACGGTTTCTGCAGTAGCGCCACCGCCGACATCTAAAAAGTTAGCCGGCGCCCCGCCATGTAGCTTAATTAGATCCATAGTCGCCATCGCTAAACCAGCTCCGTTTACCATGCAACCTATATTGCCATTAAGCGCGATATAGTTTAGACCGGCGTGATGCGCAACCGCTTCTTTGCTGTCCTCCTGCGACCAGTCGCGCTGCTCAGCCAAAGCCTTTTGTCTGTAAAGTGCATTATCGTCCACACTCATTTTGCAATCTAGTGCGAAGAGCTTGCCATCAGTGGTGACGACTAAAGGGTTGATTTCCAACAAAGCCAAATCATTGTCTTTAAATAGTTTATAAAGACCTTTAAGAATTTTTGAAAATGCGCTGATTTGATCACCGGCCAAGTCTAGTTTAAAGCCCAAGTTGCGCGCTTGGTAATCCATTAATCCAGTTAAAGGGTCACAGACTTCCTGTAATATTTTTTCTGGGCTGTTCTGGGCAATTTCTTCAATATCCATGCCGCCAGCACTAGAGGCTACGACTACCACGCGCTCCAACGTTCTATCTACTAGCATGGATAAATATAACTCACGTGCTATTGGTAGTGTTTCTTCAATCAACACCTGATTCACAGGCTGACCATCTGGTGCATTTTGATAGGTGACTAAAGTTTTACCTAGTAGCTCACTGGCCACCACTTGCGCTTCACTAGCTGATTTAACAATCTTAACGCCACCCGCCTTACCGCGACCACCAGCATGCACCTGTGCTTTCACGACCCAAGCATTACTAGCAATTTCGGTGGTGACGGCTACCGTCTCCTTTGCTACTGCCACCACTTGACCTCGCGGCACCGGAATACCATATTTTTGCAATAGCGTCTTGGCTTGATATTCGTGCAAATTCATAACAATAATGCTCTATTTAAAGGTAACTATCATTTTCTCGCAATTCAGCCAAATGTGCTAGTACTGGCTTCATATTCTGAGCCAATACAGCCAAGCCGAGGTGTGCCAAGTGTATAATCTATTTTTTTAATATAATCAAAAAAACTATGCGTTTAGTTATTCAAAGCCAAGCCATTAATTACTCACATTTAGCCCATATTCATCAATTATGTGCGACTAGTGTCCAATTTGTGCAAACTGGGCAACACGCTTACTACTTAGCTAACCAAACGGAGATTCTGCCGGCAGTGCAGCAGTTTTGTGCAGACCAGCATATAGATTGTAGTTATGTGCAAAATAAGCAAATCCTAAATAATTATGGTTTGTGCGTCATGGATATGGATTCGACACTTATTAGCATTGAATGTATTGATGAAATCGCCGATATGATTAATATCAAACCGCAAGTGGCTGAAATTACTGAACGCGCAATGCGTGGCGAACTCGACTTTGCGCAAAGCCTACGTCAACGTGTTTTGCTATTAAAGGGCTTACAACATTCTGACCTAATGCGGGTATTGGATGAACGGCTAAAACTTAATCCTGGGGCCACTGAGTTAATTGCCGCATGCAGAAGCAATAACATTACAACCTTACTGGTTTCTGGTGGCTTTACTTTTTTTGCTGAGCAAGTCAAAACGATGTTAGGTTTGGATTATGCAGTTTCTAATACGCTAGAAATTATAGATGGTAAATTGACTGGTCATATATTAGGCAACATTGTGGATGCACAAGGTAAGGCTGATGAGCTTGTTAAACTACGTGAAAAGTTAGGATTAACTGCCGCGCAAACCATTGCTATCGGCGATGGCGCGAACGATCTGAAAATGATGGCGGTTGCCGGTATCGGTATCGCTTACCATGCTAAACCTATTGTACAAACACAGGCTACTTACGCCCTTAATTATGTGGGATTAGACGGCGTAGTGAATTTGCTCACCACTTAGCGTTCTACAACACAAGCAACTGTTCTAGCTCAGCTTCAGTAAATCCGGCTTTGCGCCTAGCTTCTAAATTAAATGGGCCACGAAGCTTAGGTGCTGAATATTCCACACAAAGGCGCTTAAAGGTTTGTAATGGCGGCAATCCCTGTTGATTACACAAGTAATTAAACCAAGTATTGCCAATAGCAACATGCCCCACTTCATCGCGTAAAGTAATATCCAAAATTTGGGCAGCTTGCAAATCTCCTGCCTGTGCCAGTTTTTCCCTTAGCGCTGGCAAAGCATCCAAACCTCTAGCTTCCATAGTTCGCGGCACCAAAGCCATCCGCGCCAGGATATTTAGCTTGGTTCTATCCACCATTTCCCAAAGACTATTATGCGCGGCAAAGTCTCCGTAATGAAAACCGAGACGATGCAAATGTCCGTTGAGTAAATTGAAATGATGTGCTTCTTCTGCAGCCACTTGTAGCCAATTGGCATAGTAGCTTTGGGGCATATCACTGAAGCGCCAAATCGCGTCCAATGCTAAATTAATAGCATTAAACTCTATATGGGTGAGCGCATGGACTAGCGCAGCGCGGCCAGCAATCGTATTCATTGCACGGCGTTTTACTAGTAATGGAGGAACTAACTCCGGCTTTTCAGGCCGTCCGGGAATAGCACGCAATTCGGTTGCTAATATGGATGCGCTTGAACGTGCCGTGTCGAGCTCCATCTGCCCACCTTGCCAAGCAAGCGCTAATGCGCTGACTGCCTCTGATTTTAGTAGCGCATCAGTTTCGGCTAAGCAGTTTAAGGCGGCTAAGCGAAGTTCAACGGAAAGTTGCTGCGGTAACATTAATGCAGGGAGATAAAATCTAATTCACCCGCCTTCATATCAGGCACCATTAAATATTGCTCGTCCCGTGTTAGTGCAATATCTGCTGCAGATTGATAACCGGCCTTTATTTCAGCTACTTCTCCGGCCAGATTCATGCTAAAAATCTTGCCGTTTTTCCAGTCACTGACGTACATTTTTCCACTAGAATGATGCACTAAACCATCACCACCGCCAAAGCCTTCAGCGAGGTTTGTGAATGCATGTGTTTTCATATTAATACTGTATAAAACACCGGAAACAAAATCTACCACCGTTAACACATCGCCAGTATCATCCATCAGCAAGCCGTTGGGTGCTAGTAGACGTGGTTCTTGCTTGTTGTTAAGCACCAGCGACACTTTGCCTTGTGCGTTTATTTTGTAAATTGCGCCACCCACACCGTTTAGGTCACCGCTATCGCTGACATATAAATTGCCGGCAATATCCGCCTCTAAATCATTTAAAAATAGCGGCAGTTCAGGAAATGCATTGGTGTCAGCAAACACTTGAGCTTTACCCTGCATATCTATTTTTAATATCTTCGTTTTATCGGCAACATATAAATATTTACCTATAATGACTAAGCCTTTAGGGTCATCTAATCCTGATGTAAAGACACTTGCTTTGCCATTCTCAATCACTGTAATCTGACCGTCGCCATCTTTGCCAAAGCCGTTAATCTCAGAAACATAAATCTTGCCATCTTGGCCCTGCACCACAGACTCAGGCATTTTCAATCCGCTAATTTTTTGCATATGTATGGAACTTGGTTCTTGAGCGCTAGTAGGTAATGAAATGCCTAACGTGGTAATTGCAGCAATGAACAGTCCGCTGACTAATGAGGGTTTATTCATATCATCCTTTTAAATGGTAACTCAATAAAAATTAATCTGACTTAGATCACCTAAGATCTCAAAATTAAGTAAGCGTATCGGCCCAGATGTTTTGCGCCCAAGCCTTGGCATACAAACCTTCTTGCTCACTAGGACTCGCAGATACGCCGCCACCTTCGGCAGATACCATGATTTTTTTCACAGCGTCATAACGGTAAACATTAGCGACATGAATGGCAGCCTTGTCGGTGACGTAGCTATAACAAGTATTTGCAAATACTGGCATTGCGTCAGGTGCCAAGCCAGCCATCAACTGTACTATGGCACTAGCGCAAACTTTGGCTTGATTAGTGGCCATATGGGCAGACTTAGGTAAAGCGGCTGATACAGCATCACCAATCACATGTACATTAGGCGCTAATTTTGACTCATAACTTAAAAAATCCACTTCACACCAACGCTTATCAATATTATTAAGTTTTGCCATCTGCGCAACTTTACCAGCACGCTGCGATGGAATGATATTAAGCACATCAGCATAAACGGAATCAAATTCTGTTTTTACGGTTTTAGCCTTTAAGTTGACATCTATTATCGTGTTATTAGGACGGTAATCAACAATTCCTGTGTATAGCTCATTGAAGACTTTGCTGAACAAGCCTTTTTTGGAAATGATCTCTGCATTGGCATCCAATACAATCACTTTAGATTTAGGCTTATTATTTTTAAGGTAATAAGCAACCTGTGCGGCACGCTCATAAGGCCCTGGTGGGCAACGGTACGGCGCCTTGGGCACGTTCATGACAAATACACCACCATCAGGCATGGCTTCTAACTGTTTACGCAAATTAACAGTTTGCCAACCGGCTTTCCATGCATGTGGCACCTGCTGTTGCGCCTCAGTGCTTGCCAACATTGGCAAGTCATCATAAATAAAATCAATGCCAGGTGCAATCACTAAGCGGTCATAACTCAGCTCACCTCGTAACATGCTTATTTTCTTGGTGCTCACATCAATGGCGGTAACCTGATCATGCACCCACTGAATACCATGATTAGTTTTGAGTAAATCATAGCTAAAACTTAAATCATTAATGCTTTTACTACCACCCAATACGAGATTGCTTAATGGGCAGGATACAAACTGCTGACTGGCCTCCACCACCACGACTTCTATAGAGCCCATACTCCAAATGCGCAGATACTTCGCGACGCAAGCCCCAGCATAACCACCACCAATAACCACTACACGGCCCATGGGAGGCTTATTTGCTCGGGCAAAGGCTGGCAAGCTCAATGACCCCAGACCTAAGCCTAAGCCTGATAACTTAACAAAGTCACGACGGTTAATGACCATGATCTTTCAATAATGGCTGTGATTGCAACACTGCGGCTTGATGAGCGGGAAGTCGTGAAAAATATTCCGCCAAGTCTTCAATTTCAAGGTTAGTTAATCCTTTGGCGTGATGATGCATCACTGTCGCGGGGCGCTGGCCTAACTTGAAAGCCTGCATTTTGCTAATAAAATCAGTTTTATCGATTGCGGCCAGCGAGTTGATATGACTTAAATCATTTTGCGTGGCTGTGGCATGATTGTTTATGCTACTACCAACACTATTACCATCAGTGCCGTGACAGGCAGCACATGATGCAGCCAAGGTACGCACATGCAAAAGCATGGATGCTGATTGAAATGCCTGAGCATTACTTTCTTCTGCACAAGCAATTATCGGGCTATAAAGCCCGATAATTATGGTCAAAAAATAAGCAAAGCTTTTCAATGCCCTATCTAGCTTAACAAAATATTAAAAACACTTTTGCTCTAAACAACCTTCGTCTTTAACGCCCATTTTAACTAAGAAATCGACCATTTTAGTGTTGTCCATATCACGCAATAAACGAAGAACAGAAACATCGCCTTTAGCTCTGATATTAATGTTAGCGCCTTTATCAGCTAAGTACTGCGTCATTTTCTCGTCACCATCATAAGCAGCATGATAAAAAGCAGTCCATTGCGTCATAGGATGTTGGTAGTCTAATTTAGCACCATGTTCAACAAAGTATTTTACCAATGGAAGTTGACCCTTAGCTGCAGCCATTAGTAGTGGTGGCCAAGCAAAATAGCCTACGTTCACGTCCACACCACTTTCTACGTATTTTTTGACTAACTTCATATCACCTTTACCGATTGCATCGGTAAATTCAACTGACTCATCATCGGTCAGCGCTCTAGCTGCCATTGCGTTAAATGAGAAACCCAAAACCATTACCGCTAACAATACTTTCAATAATTTCATACTATTTTTCTCCTGCCTTATGTAATAAATTTAATTTCTCTATTTTTATAAAAGTGCTTACGCAATAAAAGCTCTTGCATTGCGGAACATCCGCATCCAAGCACTATCTTCAGCGTTACCACAAGCTTGCCAAGTGTTTTGTACATTACGGATTACCCGTTCTGGATGTGGCATCATAATACTAAAACGCCCATCTGTGCTGGTTAATCCAGTAACACCCTGTGGCGACCCATTAGGATTGTATGGGTAGCTAGTGGTAGGCATTGAAGCGTTATCAATAAAGCGCATCGTCACCAATTTTTTAGCCAACAAGCTATTGACTGCAGAAAGTTCAGAAAATTCCGCATAACCTTCACCATGTGCAACGGCAATTGGCATTTGACTACCCGCCATGCCGTTAAAGAACAGTGACGGTGACTCTAAAACTTCCACCATTGCCAACCTAGCTTCAAACTGCTCTGATTTGTTACGCACAAAATGCGGCCAATGCGCTGCGCCTGGAATCAGCTCACGTAAGTTGCTCATCATCTGACAACCATTACAAACCCCTAGTGCAAAGCTATCTGTTCGTTCAAAGAATGCTGAAAATTCATCACGTGCTCGCGTATTAAATAAAATCGATTTTGCCCAGCCTTCACCAGCACCCAACACATCGCCGTAAGAAAATCCACCGCAAGCCACAAAGCCAGCAAATTCTTGCAATGAAACGCGACCACTAATAATGTCGCTCATATGCACATCATATGCTGCAAAGCCGGCACGATCGAAAGCTGCAGCCATTTCCACATGCCCATTGACACCTTGCTCACGCAAGATTGCCATTTTTGGACGCACGCCAGTTGCTATATAAGGTGCGGCTACGTTGGCACTGGGCTCATATGTCAGCTGGCTAAATAAACCACGATTGTTAATATCTAAAATACGGTCGTACTCTTGCTGAGCACAATCAGGGTTGTCGCGTAGTTTTTGCATCTGATAGGTCGTTTCTGACCACATACGATGTAAATTAACCCGTGTGTCCGCAAACAACTCCAGGCCATGCTGACTGATGGTAATTTGATTGCTCGGCACTACGTCGGCAATCACGTGCGCCAAGCCATTAAATTGCGCAGCGATTTCTAACGCATGCTTGGCCTGAACCTGAATGACCGCACCTAACTCTTCGTTATAAAGTACGTCAATCACTGCACCGGACAACGATGACAGGTCTACTTGCAAGCCACAATGTCCTGCAAAACTCATCTCAACCAAAGTTGCAAACAGACCACCGTCAGAACGGTCATGATAAGCCAACAGCTTTCCAGTTAGGTTAAGTTCCTGTATGTTGGTAAAGAAGTGCTTTAATTGTTGCGCATCATCCACATCTGGTGCGACATCACCCACCGCAGCGTATACCTGCGCAAGGCTAGAGCCACCCATACGATTTTTACCTGCACCTAGGTCAATTAAGATCAGCTTAGTATTTGCATAATCAGGATTATCCTGTGGCGTTTTAAGTTGGGGCGTCAGCGTTTTACGAACATCAGGGCTAGCAGAAAAAGCCGTCACCACTAATGAAATAGGCGAAGTGACCGCTTTATTTTTCCCACCCTCTGTCCACAGTGTTTTCATACTCATGGAATCTTTACCCACTGGGATACTAATGCCCAGTTGTGGGCACAACTCCATACCGACCGCTTTCACAGTGGCATATAAAGCTGCATCTTCACCTTGATGCCCAGCTGGTGCCATCCAGTTTGCGGAAAGCTTTAAGTCACTCAAGTCTTCGATTAAACAAGCAGCGATATTGGTAATCGCTTCGCCTATTGCCATTCGACCTGAAGCTGGCGCATTTACTAATGCCAGCGGTGCTTTTTCGCCAATGGCAAAAGCTTCGCCTCTGTAAGTGTCGTAACCAGCAATGGTTACCGCCACATCAGCAACTGGCACCTGCCACGGACCTACCATTTGCTCACGCGCCACAAGACCGGTCACTGAGCGGTCCCCGATAGTGATCAAAAACGTTTTATCGGCCACGCCAGGTAATCTTAATACACGTGCTGCCGCCTCTTTTAAATCAATACGGCTACTATCAAAAGCTTTTAAATTAGGGACCGTGCTTGTAACATCGCGGGTCATTTTAGGTGGTTTACCCAGCAGTACAGATAAATCCATATCCACCGGCTTGTTGTCAAAATGGCTATCGGCAACGGTTAAATGACGCTCAGCCGTGGCATAACCCACCACTGCAAATGGGCAACGCTCGCGTTCACATATCGCTTGAAAACGTGGCAAGTCAGCCGGTAACACAGCCATCACGTAACGCTCTTGCGCCTCGTTACTCCACAACTCTCGTGGCGACATGCCCGGCTCTTCATTATGTACATCTCGCAATTGGAATGCGGCGCCTACACCAGCATCATTCACCAATTCTGGGAAGGCATTAGAAATTCCGCCTGCACCAACATCATGAATACTTAAGATTGGATTATGGTCGCCTAACTGCCAACAACGATCGATGACCTCCTGTGCACGGCGCTCTAGCTCCGGATTGCCACGCTGCACCGAATCAAAATCCAGATTCTCGATATTGCTACCTGTATCCATACTTGAAGCCGCGCTGCCGCCGAGACCGATTAGCATGGCGGGTCCGCCTAGTTGTATTAAAGCGGCTCCTGCTGGGATTGGATTCTTTTTAGAATGCTTGGCTGAGATATTACCGATACCTCCAGCCAACATAATAGGCTTATGGTAACCACGCACTTCATCATTGATTTCCAGCTCAAAAGTACGGAAATAGCCGGCAATATTGGGGCGTCCAAATTCATTGTTATAAGCAGCGCCACCTAATGGGCCGTCAAGCATAATTTGTAACGGCGAAGCGATACGTCCAGGTTTGCCATAGGCGGTCGATTCCCATGGCTGACCAAACTCTGGAATATTCAGATTAGATACTGAAAATCCAGTTAAACCAGCCTTAGGTTTAGAGCCACTTCCGGTTGCACCTTCATCACGTATTTCACCTCCTGCACCAGTAGCTGCACCAGCAAATGGTGAAATTGCGGTTGGATGGTTATGCGTTTCTACTTTCATGATGTAGTGCATTTCTTCTTCTACATGATGATAAGCGTTGCCATCCTTTGGGTAAAAGCGCTTGGTTGCCACGCCAGCTTGCCCAGCCACAATTGAAGAGTTATCGGAATAGGCTACTACTGTACTGCCAGGATTAAGTTTGTGCGTATTGCGAATCATGGCGAATAAAGACATATCCTGCACTTGGCCATCAATGACCCAATCCGCATTGAATATTTTATGTCGACAATGCTCAGAGTTGGCCTGCGCAAACATCATCAACTCTACATCACTAGGATTGCGTCCAATTTTGCAGAAATTCTCATACAAATAGTCAACTTCATCCAGAGATAAAGCGAGCCCCATATTAGCGTTAGCTTGTGACAACGCCGCCTTGCCTCCACCTAAAATATCCACTGTCGTTAATGGTGCCGGAGCGTCGCTATGGTAGAGCTTAGCGGCATCATCTAAATCCGTAAATACGGTTTCCGTCATGCGATCTTGGATTAATGGCAATAAGTGCTCAAGCTCACCCGCGCTTAATTTTTTGCCGTTTTTAGTCTGAACGTAATAGGCAATACCGCGCTCTACGCGAAGCACAGCAGGCAAACCGCAATGTTGCACAATATCAGTAGCGCGCGAGGCCCATGGCGAAATCGTACCGACTCTAGGTAACACCAAAAACAGCTCACCTTGCGCGTCTTCTTTCTGCATGGAGGGGCCATAAGTCAGAATTTGTTGTAGCGTTTTTTCCTGCGCCTTGTCTAAGCGATAGCTCTCATGGCCAGAAAACTGCGTATCCACCCAAGCAAAATGTTGGAACTCCCCATAAAGGTGCGTAATGTTGGGGCAAGCGCCCACTAATTTGGCTAATATTTTTTCAATACGGAATTGAGATAAAGCGGCGCTGCCACGCAGGCAAACCATGTGCGTATGGGTTTGAGATTGGATCATTAAAATTCAGCTAAATAGGTGCAATTATTAAAGCTGAATTCTAACAGATTAGGGCTTGTTTAGCCGCTTGTTGTTTGGGGCTAAACCTAGAATATATTTGCAGCAAAGCATAACGCTAGCGCCAAAAAGAATCAGCGCTTGCGACTGGGATTTAAAGCCCACTCACAAGCACTAACTTTTCAGACCTTGAGCATTACTTTTTAGAACTGCCTTTGGCTTTTTTGCCTTTATAAGGGCTGACATGCCATATATTTTCTGCATATTCGCCAATGGCTCTGTCACTAGAAAACTTAGCCATATTCGCAACATTTAGAATAGCCAAGCGCGTCCACTCATCTTGGTTCTTATACAGTTTTGACACTTTTTCCTGCGCCTCAATATAACTGGCATAATCCGCTAGCAATAAATATTGATCGCCGTTATTAAGAAGATTGTCGATAATTGGCTGATAACGATTTGGCTCATCCACCGAGAAGAACCCACTACCAATCATATCCAACACACGTTTTAGTTCTGGATTCGAATCGTAATATTCACGTGGGTTATAACCGTTAGCTTTAGCTGTCGCCACTTCAGCTGTAGTTAAACCGAATATGAAGATATTTTCATCACCCACTTCTTCCTTAATTTCAACATTGGCACCATCTAAAGTACCGATGGTTAAGGCACCATTTAATGCCATTTTCATATTGCCAGTGCCTGAAGCTTCGGTACCCGCAGTTGAAATTTGTTCAGATAAATCACTGCCTGGAAATAGTATTTCTGCCGCTGAAACCTCATAGTTAGGGTAATAAACCACTTTCAACTGGTCACCAACAACTGGATCCTCATTCACAATCAAGGCAATATCGTTAATTAAGCGAATAATTTGCTTCGCCATCCAATAACCAGGGGCCGCCTTACCGCCAAAAATAATGGTGCGTGGCGTAATATGCTTCTCACCGCTACGAATTCGGTTATAAAGCGTAATGACGTGCAGCACATTAAGTAACTGGCGCTTATATTCGTGTATACGCTTAATCTGCACATCAAATAAACTATGCGTATTGAGCTTAATGCCCGTTAGCTTCTCAATCGTCTCTGCCAAACGCACTTTGTTGCCATGCTTGACCTGCGCAAAGGCTTTTCTAAAGTCTGCATCATCCGCTAGCGGTGTTAATTTCTTAATATGGCTAAGATCTTTTTTAAATTCCTGACCAATCACCATCTCGATCAAACTGGTCAAAGCTGGATTGGCTTGATTAAGCCAACGTCGCGGCGTAATCCCATTAGTTACATTGGTTAACTTACCTGGATAGATTCGGTCAAAATCAGCAAATAATGTGGTTTTTAGTAGCTCACTATGCAAGGCAGCAACGCCGTTCACGGTATGACTTCCCACCACCGCCAAATGCGCCATACGTACACGACGGCCATGCGTTTCATCAATAATCGACACGCGTGTTAATAAATCAGCTTCGCCTGGGAAATGATGATTTACCATATGCAGAAACTCACTATTAATCTGGTAGATAATTTCTAAATGACGAGGAAGTAGATTACCAAAAAGATCAATAGACCAAGTTTCCAATGCTTCCGGCATTAAGGTGTGATTGGTGTAAGAGAAAATCTTCAGCACTAATCCCCACGCTTGAGACCAAGGCAAATTATGATTATCCACTAGCTGATACATCATTTCAGCCACAGCAATCGCTGGATGCGTATCATTAAGCTGGATCGCAATTTTATCCGGCAGCTGATTCCAGTCTTGTAGCGTTTTAATATCGTGTATCGATAAGAATCGGCGCAATATGTCTTGTATTGAGGCCGACACAAAAAAGTACTGTTGCTTTAATCTGAGTTCACGACCTGATGCAGAAGCATCATTTGGGTAGAGTACTTTTGAAATAGTCTCAGTTTCATTGCGCTCTTCAACTGCACGTACATAGTTGCCATCGTTAAAGTGACGTAAATCAAACTCGCGAGTCGCCTTAGCTGACCATAAACGTAAGTTATTCACAGTATCTGTACCATAGCCTGGCACCGGCACATCGTAAGCCATGGCCACCACGTGTTCAGCATCTAACCAGTACTGAATTTCACCGTCATCTTTAGGATACTTGACGACATGTCCATAAAATTTGATGACATAAGTAGCTTCTGGTCGCTGGAATTCCCATACATTGCCATAACGCAACCAGTTATCTGGATTTTCAACCTGCTGACCATTTTCTATGGTTTGCTTAAACATGCCATATTCATAGCGTATGCCGTAGCCTCCGGCAGGAATATCCATCGTCGCCATTGAATCTAAAAAACATGCGGCCAAGCGGCCTAAACCACCATTACCTAGTGCCGCATCCGGCTCCATTTCTACGGTAGTTTCTAAATCACGCCCTAAAGCAACTAAACCATCACGCAACTCATCATTAACGCCCAAATTTAGTGCGGCATTACTTAACATGCGCCCGATTAAAAACTCTAACGATAAATAATAAACACGCTTTGGATCATCACGAGAATAAGATTCGGCGGTTTTAATCCAACGCTCGACCACGCGATCACGCACGGCATGACTAGCGGCCGCATACCAATCTCTAGGCGTTGCCGCCTCACTGGTCTTAAATCCAGTGAAAATTAAGTGGTTTTGGAGACTTTGCTCAATCGGTGTCAGCTTTGGCATTGCACTATGTTTAGACTTGCTAGATTTTTTGAGTTTGACGTTTGGTGTAATAGGCATCGCATTGGTTTCTATATGATTGATTTCAGGTGATATTCTAGCAAAAAATATGCCACCTTACTTTGCGCCCAATCAATAACTTTAAAATTAAAATAAAAAAGCCCACCTAACATCTCGTCAAGTGGGCCTCTTATGCGCATATCACATGCTTAGCTAATTAAACTATTCATCCGTTTTACAAAGCTTGCAGGATCATTCAATACCCCGCCTTCTGCCAGCAAAGCTTGGTCAAACAAGACCAAGCTAAGATCGCTAAATACCGCCTCTGAAGTTTCAGCTTCAAGACGTTTTACCAATTTGTGCGTAGGATTAATTTCTAAGATAGGCTTGGTCTCCGGCGTATTTTGACCCGCGGCTTTAAGCATACGCGCCAAATTACCTGACAAATCCTCAGCATCACTAATCAAACATGCCGGTGAGTCAGTTAATCTATGCGTGACCCGCACATCTTTCACTTGGTCGCCTAGCGTTTTCTTAATCCTTTCAAGCAAGCTTTTAGCTTCATCTTCAATTTTCTTATGGATTTCTTTTTCTGTATCGGATTCCAGCTTACCAAGATCCAGATCACCTTTTGCAATCGACTGCAGCTTTTTGCCTTCAAAATCAGTCAAGCTACCTAACAGCCATTCGTCAACGCGATCAGACATTAGCAAGACTTCAATGCCTTTTTTGCGGAAAATTTCTAGATGCGGACTATGTTGGGCAGCAGCAAAGCTATCGGCAGTAATATAATAAATTACCTCCTGTTCCGGCTGCATACGTGCAATATAGTCTTTAAGTGATACTACTTGTGCGTCAGTATCGGCGTGAGTAGAGGCAAAGCGCAACAAAGAAGCAATTTTATCTTTGTTCGCAAAATCTTCACCTACACCTTCTTTTAACACGCGGCCAAATTCTTTATAAAACGTAGCGTAATCTTCCGTTTTATTTTCAGCTAAATCTTCAAGTAAGCTTAATATTTTTTTGGTAGAGCCAGCTTTAATCGCATCCACATCTCGGCTGGACTGCAAAATCTCGCGTGAGACATTCAACGGCAGGTCTGCGCTATCAATCACCCCGCGAACAAAGCGCAAATATTGTGGCATCAACTTTTCAGCATCTTCCATTATAAATACGCGTTTTACATAAAGCTTAATGCCATGGCGGCGTTCGCGGTCATAGAGATCAAATGGCGCCTTAGTTGGAATATACAGCAATGAAATATACTCTTGATTACCTTCAACTCGGCTATGACTCCAAGCCAATGGCGCTTCAAAATCATGCGAAACGTGCTTATAAAACTCTTTATACTCATCTTCGCTAATATCATTTTTATTGCGCGCCCACAAGGCTGATGCACGGTTGACGGTTTCATCATCATCCGTCGCCACTTCCGCACCCTCTTTCCACTCGCTTTTTTTCATCACAATTGGCAAAGTAATGTGGTCTGAATATTTTCGAATAATGGTTTTTAGTTTCCAATCGCTTAAAAACTCATCCTCACCATCACGCAGATGTAGAATAATTTCCGTACCACGCGCAGCTTTCTCGGCTGCTTCTAGTGTGTAATCTCCTTCCCCAGAAGACTGCCAACGCACAGCGTCAGTTGCGCCAGCACGGCGCGTAATTAAGGTCACCTTATCCGCAATAATAAATGATGAGTAAAAACCAACACCAAACTGGCCAATCAAATTAGCATCTTTGGCTTGATCGCCAGTTAAAGCATTAAAAAACTCTTTTGTGCCAGATTTTGCAATGGTACCAATATTAGCAATCACCTCATCACGGCTCATGCCAATCCCATTGTCACTAATACTTACAGTGCGAGCTTCCTTATCAAAAGCTACGCGAATTTTTAATTCACTGTCATCTTCATACAAAGCGCCATCAGCTAAGGCTTCAAAACGAAGTTTGTCTGCAGCATCTGAGGCATTAGAAATCAATTCACGTAGCACAATCTCTTTATTGCTATACAGCGAATGGATCATCAGTTGAAGCAACTGTTTGACCTCGGCCTGAAAAGCCATCTTTTCTGGAGCTGCACTATTATTAGCGGTTTGTTTTGCCATGTTAAATTCCTGAATGAGTTGATTAATACTTAACCTTAATTAGGCTTTGTCATCAAACTTTCAAGTAGTCACTACATAATAGAAACAATATTATTGTTTCAAAAAAGTTATAATCGCAAAAAAATGAAAAGCAATTGCTAAAAATTATGGAAATCATGACCCAATTAGACCCCAAAACACCCGCTGACAAATCGTTATTAGCCGCTATAGACCTGGGTTCTAATAGCTTTAGATTAGAAATTGGACGTTTAGATAGCGGCCATATTCAACGCGTAGAGTATTTAAAGGAACCGGTACGCCAAGGTGGCGATTTAGATGAGGATCGCAACCTCACCGCAGAATCTATGGAGCGAGGTATCCGTTGCTTAGCTAGATTTGGTGAGCGTCTACAGGATTTTGAGCCGTCGCATGTTCGGGCCGTAGCCACACAGACGCTTCGTGAAGCCAATAACCGTGATGTATTTCTTAAATTAGCAAAAAAAGCCTTAGGCTTTGATGTAGAAGTGATTTCTGGTGTTGAGGAAGCGCGCTTAATTTACCAAGGTGTTAGTCGTTTTTTACCACAATCAGATGAGCGACGCTTAGTGCTTGATATTGGCGGACGCTCTACCGAATTTATATTGGGCCAAGGCTTTAAAGCGCAGCAAACCGCATCTTTACATGTAGGCTCTGTCGCATGGTCGCTCAAACATTTTGGCTCCGGAGAATTAACCGAAAATGCCTTTATGCGTGCTGAAATCGCCGCTGAATCTATTTTTGATACGCTCGGGGTGAATTTTAATCACAAGCGCTGGGATGTGGCTTATGGCGCATCAGGCACTGTGGGCGCAATTGCTGATGTTTTAGTACAGTACGGCCGACCTGAGGATACTATTACCAGAGAAGGCCTATATTGGCTTCGAGAAGAACTACTTCGCAGCAACCATGTAGATAAGATTAAATTACTAGGTCTAAAAGAAGAGCGAAAACCTGTGATTGCTGGTGGCCTGTCCATTATGCTTGGCATCTTTGATTTCTTAAATATTGAAACCTTAAATGTAGCCAAAGGTGCGCTTAGGCATGGACTACTATACGACATGCTCGCGCGCGATGACGCCATGCTGGACTTAAGGAACGCTTCAGTAGAAAGATTGGCCAGTAAATTTGATGTAGATATAGCGCACGCGAAAATTGTGGCAGAAGTAGCCGAGAAGTTATTTGAAAAAATTGGTGTCGATATACAATTTTCCCCGGGTGAACAACAAGCCCATGCGCGTAAATTGCGCTGGGCTGGCTTACTGCACGAGATTGGCTGCGCGGTCTCACCGATAGATGCACACCTCCATGGCGCTTACATTCTTGAGCATACCGACCCTCCAGGGTTTGCTCAAAGCGAACTACGCTGCCTAAGCTTATTAATACTAGGCCACAGAGCAAAATTAAAAAAACTTGATGCCGATTTTTCAAACCGCATCTTTGTCATGCAGCTCTGTTGCCTGCGCCTTGCGGTAATTTTATGTCACGCACGCCAAATGCCTAATTTACGTGGCATACAACTCCATCTATTTGACAATAAAATTGTACTAAGCCTACCGAGAACTTGGCCTGAAAAGTACCCACAGTCTTATTATCTCTTGGATGAAGAAACTGCCTCATGGCAGAAAACAAACTGGATATTTGAACTGAATACCATTTAATTACTATTAAGACCTACTTATAAATTTTTATTGCAATTCAAATTAAACGGTATAAACTGTTTATATAGTTTATTAAGGAGATTGTCATGACAAAAAGAAAGCCAGCGAGACCTACAGCATTAAAACCTGCAGCGCCAAAAGTTACCCCAGCGCAAGTAAGTAAAACAGTTGTAGTAAAAACTGTTGCTGTAAAGCCTGCCGTCACTAAAGCCGCAATCGCTAAGCCCGCAGCGCCTAAAGCTGTTGCAAGCGTTACAAAAACTGCTGTTAAAAAAGTAGCGGCTCCTAAACCAGTTAAAATTGTAAAAGCACCTAAAGTAAAAATGGAGCGTGACAGCTTCACTATGCCTAAAGCTGAATATGCACAATTCCATGTGTTAAAAGAGCGCTTACAGAAACTGGGTAGCCCAGTGAAAAAAAGTGAGTTATTACGTGCAGGGATTATGCAACTGAGTGCTATGACTGATGCCGCTTTAACCGCTGTGATGAGCAAAGTGCCGACGATTAAAACTGGCCGTCCGAAAAAATAAATGTAGAAGTGCGCGCGCGGCTTAGCTTTTCAATAAGTTTAGTCGCGCGGGTTGCGAACGGCGTACAGGTATGTCTGAGATTGTCCAAACATCAAACGCTGACGTAGCCACCATACGGCGCCCTTCTTAACCACACACGCGCCTTCATTCATTCCAAGCAACTTAGCAATGACCCGTCCAAGGTTTGGCTGATGGCCAATAAGTAATAGCGTTTTACTGCTATCGTCATTAGCTACGTTCTTTACAATCATCTGTGCAGTGCTATCTACAGACAATAAATTCACAATCTGTACTGGATACTTCTTTCCTTCATACTGAGTATCAACTTCATCCAACTGCTGCAAAGCCGCTAAAGTTTCCAAGCAGCGCCGCGCAGGGCTACACAAAATCTCTGTATTGTCTGGCAAATGTTTATGTAACCACTTGGCCATCCTGTCAGCGTCTTTGAGACCACTCTTACTTAATGCCCGATCGGCATCTTTACCCGTCACACTATCTACTTCAGCGTCAGCATGACGCCATAAAATTAAATTAGCCATTGTTAACCGGTATCTAAATCAAAGACTAATCTGCATATTTTTTAAGCAGCTGCTGCTGCGCACTAAAGCTTAAATCTGCTCCGTTAGCTCTTCCAATGGGGACTGGAATTCTGGCATAAACGCCATCTGATCCGAGCAACCAAGAATCCTTATTGTCATCCAAACTCATTTGGCAGCATTCAAGTAAAATACGTGCACGGTCATTGATGTTATCAATTGGCCATGCAATTTCAACCCGGCGCATCATATTGCGATTCATCCAATCAGCGCTTGCCAGCCACATATTCTCTTCAGTATCAATTTTAAAATAGAATACGCGAGAATGCTCTAAGAGCCGGCCAATAATGGAACGTACACGGATACGCCCATCCAGCCCCGGCGCATCCACTGGTAAAATGCAGGCACCGCGAATAATTAAATCCACTTCGACTCCAGCGCGCCCAGCTTTTACCAAGGCCTTCACCAAGGCTTCATCGGTAAGCGCATTCATTTTCAAAATAATACTTGCTGGCTTACCTGCAATAGCCGCCAACTCAGCCGCTCTAATCTTGGCTAACATCTGCCGATGTAAATAAAATGGTGCTACCAAAAGTTTCTGCATACGGGGCAATTTAACCTGACTAGCAATATGCCTAAACAGATGCTCCATATCACGTGTAATTTGCACATCTGCCGTGAGCATACTGACATCCGTATACAAACGAGTGGTTCGAGGATTGTAATTGCCTGTAGATAAATGGCCGTAGTACTTGAGTCCAGCTTCTTCACGACGCATCACTAATAGCATCTTGGCATGCGTTTTTAAGCCGACAATCCCATACACCACTTGCGCACCTACAGATTCAAGCGCTTCAGCCCAGTTAATGTTAGCCTCTTCGTCAAACCTAGCTTTAAGCTCGACCACCGCCATGACTTCCTTGCCTTGACGCACAGCCTCTTGTAGCAGCTTTAGCATGCGCGTATCAGAACCTGCACGATAGATGGTTTGCTGTATCGATAACACATCTGGATCATTCACAGCTTCACGTAAAAAGTCGATTACTGATTCAAAACTTTCATAAGGCTGATGAATCAAAACGTTTCTCTGCTTCAACTGGCTAAAGAAAGATTGATTAGGTAACAACTGATGGCTAATTTGTGGCTCAAATGGCTTAAATTTGAGCTGACTACCTTCAGCCAAATCAGCCAACTGCATTAAGCGCGCTAAATTTACTGGTCCATGCACGCGATATAAGGACTGTTTAGGCAAATTGAATTGCTGCAATAACATCTTAGCAAGCTTGTCATCACAACCATGTGACACCTCTAAACGCACTGCATCTCCAAAATTTCTATGCACCAAGCCTTTACGCAAAGCTGTGCGCAGATTCTTCACATCATCTTCATCGACGGACAAATCCGAGTGCCGGGTAACCCGAAACTGAGAGAAATTAAGCACTTCACGCCCATCAAACAGACTAGATAAGTGAGCGCGAATCACGCTAGAAAGTGAAACAAACTTTTGCTGTTTATCACTTAAGTTCTTTGGTAACTTAATCAGACGTGACAACACTCGCGGCACTCTGACAATAGCAATATTATTGCTACGTCCAAAAGCATCACTCCCAGCCAGCGAAACAATAAAATTCAGTGATTTATTAGCTACCTGTGGAAAAGGGTGCGATGGATCTAGTGCAACCGGAATCAATAAAGGCCGAACTTCCGACTCGAAATACTTTGCCACCCAACCGCGTTGCTGCAACGTACGCTCACCATGTGAGACTAAATGAACACCCTGCTCCGCTAAAGCCGGCATCAGTTCATTATTGAAAATGTGATATTGCTTATCGACTAGTGCGCGTGCTACGTTAGAAATCGACTCATAACTTTGCACGGTAATATCGCCGTCCTGATCATCTTCGCGCATGGCATCTACATGCGGTGCGGCACGCACCTCAAAATACTCATCTAAATTTGAGGATACGATGCATAAAAACCGCAGACGCTCAAGCAATGGGTATTCAGGATTTTGCGCTAACCCTAACACGCGTTCGTTAAACGCTAAAATGCTGGTGTCACGATTAATAAGTTTTAATGGCGGGTAAGATTTGCGCATAGTTTCTTAATTTTTTATGTGACAACAATTTTAAGCGTCAATTGTTACAAATTAATGACTGTTTAATGAAAAAAGAAAACCGTTAAAAATAAGCGCGCGGCCTTCACAGCCAATCATTGGGTGGCCACGCCCTAATATTAGATGGGCTTTTAAGCTAGCGCTTGCTAAGCGTTGACTAGCTGTTGCAACAGCCATCCGGCAGCAATAAATCCAAACGGTGCCGTCACTGTCACACTAGACCCATATCCAGCACAGTTCAAACCTGTGATAGCATTGCTCTCTAAGGCACATAATCCTTCTGGCTTTATCGCTTCTTCATCAGAATAAACGCAGTGGATACCCAACTTAGGTATTTTACTTTTTTCAGGTTCTGCTTTAGCAAAGGCGTAATCGCGGCGCAGCGTATTGCGTACCTTAGCCAACAATTTATCATGGCTGACTTGCGCTAGATCAGCTTGTTTGATACGGCTGCCATCAAGCCGGCCACCAGCGGCGCCCGTCATCACTAGCGGTAAATGATGGGTTTTGCAAAAATGCGCAATGGCTGCTTTGGCTTTGGCATCGTCTATGCAATCAATAACTCCATCAAACTTTGCCATTAATAGCGAATTGATATTTTCAATACTTACAAACTCTTCAATTTCGACTACCTCTGCCGATGGGTTAATCAGGCGAATGCGTTCAGCCATCGCCGTCACTTTAGCTTTACCAAAACTACCCTCTAGCGCATGCAGTTGCCGATTCACATTAGATTCAGCAATATTATCCAAGTCAATTAAGGTGATAGTGCCAACAGCATTACGCGCAAGCGCTTCTGCTGCCCAACTACCAACCCCGCCAATGCCAATAATACAGATATGTGAGGCTTGCAGTCTAGCTAAGCCCGTTGCGCCATATAACCGAGCCACACCGCCAAAACGCCGCGCGCTATCCATCGCTTCCAAATCATCTGTTAATGCAGCAGTCTGACTGATGCTTGTCATGATTCTAAAATCACAAAAGCCGTGGCTAAATTTTTCTCATCACTAATACTAATGTGGGTATGCTGTATGTTTTTTTCTTGCATAAATGCCAGCAAGTCAGGGGCAAGCACCAATATGGGTTTACCTAAATCGTCGTGGGAAATGGCAATATTCTGAAATGTGGCGGGCGCACGCAGACCGGTACCCAAGGCTTTAGAAAAGGCTTCTTTAGCCGCAAACCGCTTGGCCAAAAAACGTGCTTTAATCTGTGAGTTTTGATAGCCTTCTAATTCACTTGTCGCCAAAACACGTTCGGCAAAACTATCTCCGAACGCATTAATTGAAGCCGCAATACGTGAGACTTCAACAATATCGGTACCGATGCCAAAAATCATATTGCACACTGATGTGTCGAGCGAATCATGGCTACTTGAAAGAAAATTCTTTCACTAACGCCTTCATTTCTCGCACCGCATTATCCCAACCTACAAATAAAGCATGCGCGACGATGGCGTGGCCAATATTGAGTTCTTCTAAGCCTTCTATCGCAGCGATTTCATGCACATTATGATAGTGCAATCCGTGACCTGCATTCACCACCAATCCTAGTCCACGCGCGTAACTAACGGCCTGCTTAATCCGTAGTAATTCTAGGGCTTTAGTCTGCGCAGTCTCTGCGTCGGCAAACGTGCCGGTATGAAGCTCAATCACAGGTGCGCCACACTTTTTCGCGGCATCTATTTGCGCATGGTCAGGTCCTATAAATAAGGACACACGGATGCCGGCACTGCTTAGTTTTTTAACGGCCTGTTCTACTTTTTCAAAATTAGCGAGCACATCTAACCCACCTTCCGTGGTGCGTTCCTCGCGCCGTTCCGGCACTAAGCAAACATCTTGTGGCGCTACTTTTAAGGCTATATCAACCATTTCATCTGTAACAGCACATTCAAGATTCATACGTGTTTGCAATAATCCACGTAATGCGTGCACATCCGCATCCTGCATATGCCTGCGATCTTCGCGAAGATGCAAGGTAATACTATCGGCACCAGATTGTTCAGCCCTTAATGCAGCTTGCACTACACTAGGATATTGAGTGCCACGTGCTTGACGTATGGTCGCCACGTGATCGATATTAACGCCTAATTTGATCATATTTTTGCTAGTTTTCTATACTAAGTTATCTATACTATGTTTGTGTTGTGGCTAGTTTATAGCCCTTGCAAATCTATTAAAAGTTGCCTAGTGTGCAAAGGTTTATCCCCTAAATAATGCGCCAATAAATAGCGCATTAACTGCTTACTTTGTTGTTGCGTTTGTGGATGACTATAATCATCATTGGCCATCGCCATCAGAGTACCACCAGACAATTGTACGCCATTTTTCGTGTGTTTTAATGCTGCATTTAACCTGATTGCGCCATGCTCGGCCTCATAGCGATAGATGTAGGTAGTATTAATCACTGCATTATCAGCGTCTACCCCTAGTGGAATGGCATACCCTAATTCCTGCAACAACTTCAATTCAAATCGGCGTAAAGTGCTTGCTAAATCTTCACCGCTAGCGAGAATTTTTAAAGTGGCACTATAGTACTCAAAAAGGGTTTCGTGCGGATCTTCGCGCGGCAACAAGCGTAATAACAGTTCATTTAGGTAAAATCCACACATCAGCGCTTCGCCCTTGAGAAGCAGTAAACCACCGCCCCAATCTAGACTATGTAACGTTTTGAGTTCTAGCTTACCAGACCAAGTAGCGACCAATGGCTGAAAGGATTGCAACATTCCTCTCATGGCAGAGCGTGGACGTCGCGCACCTTTGGCAGTGGCGGCTACACGCCCAAAACCGTGGGCAAATAACTCTACGACTAGGCTGGTTTCTTTAAACGGAAAAGTATGAAGCACATACACCGCTTGGTTGTCTTGACGATTTAAACTAACTACAGCCATAAAAGCTTAGTGGTAATTAAACCAAGGGCATGAGTGTCAATGATTAATAACCTAAAGATTTCAAAGCACGCTCATCATCGGCCCAGCCACCTTTAACCTTAACCCAAGTTTCTAGATAAACCTTGCCGTCAAAAAGCTTCTCCATATCTTGACGCGCTTCAGTTGAGATTTGCTTGAGCTTTTCTCCGCCTTTTCCGATTAGCATCGGCTTTTGACTATCTTTATCTACAATAATTGCGCAAAAAATACGGCGTAGCTTGCCCACCACTTCAAATTTCTCAATCTCTACGGTCACTGAATAAGGGATTTCATCACCTAATAATCTGAATATTTTCTCACGCACCAGCTCAGCGGCTAAAAATCGTTCGTTCTTATCTGTCAGCTCATCCTCAGAATAGATGGCGGCTTGCTCAGGCAAGTACTTGCGAATAGTCGCCAACAACTCATCCAAATGCAGGCTCTTTTTGGCGCTGACCGGCACGATGTCTGAGAATGGAAACTCAAGATCAAAGTCTTGAATTAAAGGTAATAGATTCCCCTTATCTCCCATCAAATCTGATTTATTCACCACCAAAATAGTTGGTGTCTTTTCTGAAAGTAAGGCCAATACTTTGCGATCCGCATCACCCAGCTTCATAGGCTCAATCACAAATAACACGACATCCACTTCAGCTAAAACCTGCGTCACGGTTTTATTTAAACCTTTATTGAGCGCATTTAAATGTTTTTGTTGAAAGCCGGGGGTATCCACAAACAAAAATTGGGTATCGTCAGTGGTATGAATGCCAAGCAATCGATGTCGCGTAGTTTGTGCCTTGCGTGAAGTAATGGCTAACTTCATGCCCAAAATATGGTTGAGTAACGTTGATTTACCTACGTTAGGACGACCGACAATTGCTACCGTGCCACATTTGTATGCGCTCAGCTCTTTATCTAAATCTGTCATTTTCTAATCTTCTCCAAAGCAATTTTTTCTAATGCGATTAACGCATAGTTTGCAGCCTGCTGTTCTGCAATGCGGCGACTGGTGCCTTCACCAGCCGTACGTATATTTAATTTCTCTATGTAACATTCAACCATAAACAGTTGCGCATGGGCTTCGCCTGCTAATTGCGTAACCTTATACTCTGGGACTGCGAGCTTTTGGCCTTGTAAGTGCTCTTGCAATAATGACTTAGGATCTTTGTCGATAACATTGGGATCTATTGTTGCCAACTTATCAGCAAACAAAGCGATCACCATGGCTTCCGCCTCGGCATAACCACCATCTAGATAAACCGCACCAACCAAAGCTTCTAATGCATCAGCCAATATAGATGGTCGGCGCCAACCACCACTTTTAAGTTCACCCTCACCTAATTTAAGCGCAGCGCCAACGTCTAGTGACTGCGCTATTTCGCATAGGGTAGCTTCTTTGACTAATTGTGCGCGTAATCGGCTTAAATCTCCCTCAGCCAACGCTTGGAAACGCTGAAACAACTGCTGAGCAATGATAAAGTTAAGTGCGCCATCGCCTAAAAACTCAAGTCTCTCATTATTTTGCGCACTAAAACTGCGATGAGTGAGCGCCTGCGTTAGTAGACTGTCGTTGACAAAACGATAGGGCAATCGATTTGCTAAAGCTTGTTGCGTCATTATAGATCGCTTGAAATGGCGCGCATTTTATTCATGACGACTTGCAGAAAAATGCATCAACACCATGCGGGCAATCACCAGGTTATCTTCTGAAACCAAGGCCATTCCAGCTTGCTTGCTTACGCTTTCAAAGTGATGCATTGAATTCCCTTACATGTTCAGCATAGCGCGCAACCATTTTAATGAATGGCCGTGCCTATTCTTGAGAACTGATCAAAATTCATCCAGATAAAAAAGGCTTTACCTACCAAATTTCTTTCTGGTACAAAACCCCAAACACGACTATCCGAACTATTATCACGATTATCACCCATCGCTAAATATTGTCCAGCAGGCACGATAATTTCTTCATTATTCGCGAATTTAGCGCCGATGGCATTAGGCTCATAATTTCCCACAACATCATGGATTAAAATGTCGTGCTTCACGGCACCCAATTGCTCTTGATACTGCTTAGCACGGATCATATTTAAACCAGAGATGACATAATCATAATCACCAACATCATTCACTACTAACAGCTGTCCATTAATGGTTAAGTGCTTATCTTGATAGCTAATTTTATCGCCAGGCAAACCCACCACGCGCTTAATGTAGTCTATAGAAGGTTGTGGCGGATAGTGAAATACAAAGACATCACCGCGACTCGGCTGATTTATTGATGCAAATACATTATTCAAAATAGGTACACGCAAACCGTAGGTAAATTTATTCACCAAAATATAATCGCCTGCTAACAAGGTCGGCATCATAGATCCCGAAGGGATTTTGAATGGCTCAACAATAAATGAGCGCACACAAAACACTACTAAGATGACCGGAAAAAAGCTTTTGGCATATTCAACCAGAACCGGCTCATCAGCACCTGCAGCACGATTTTTACTTAAGACTAAAATATCGAGCAACCAGATAAAGCCAGTGGCCACCAGTATGACGATCATAAATAATGCAAACATCATTGCGTATATATCCTATTAGTTTGGTTAGGCTTTATAGAAGCCGATATTAGTCTTCAATGCGCAAAATGGCCAAAAATGCCTCTTGCGGAATCTCCACATTACCCACTTGCTTCATGCGTTTCTTGCCTTCTTTTTGCTTATCTAGCAACTTACGCTTACGTGAAACATCGCCTCCATAACACTTAGCAATCACGTTCTTACGCATCGCTTTCACGGTTTCACGCGAAATAATATTTGCACCAATGGAAGCTTGGATGGCCACATCAAACATCTGACGCGGAATCAACTCACGCATTTTTGCCGCCACTTCGCGGCCACGACGCACACTATTGGCTCTATGTACAATCATGCTCAAAGCATCTACGCGTTCGCCATTGACCATAATATCAAGCTTTACCAAATCTGCTGCGCGAAACTCTAAAAACTCATAATCCATGGAAGCATAACCACGTGACACTGATTTTAATTTATCAAAAAAATCGAGCACCACTTCATTCAGTGGCATTTCGTAGCTCAACATTACTTGCCTACCCATGTACTGCATATTCTTTTGAATACCACGCTTGTTATTGCAAAGCGTCATCACCGCACCTACGTAATCTTGCGGCATTAACAAATTGACATTAATCACCGGTTCGCGGGTTTCCGCAATACGTGAAATCTCAGGCAATCGTGATGGGTTTTCAATCTGCACCACTTCACCGTCTTTAAGCAGCAATTCATAGACTACCGTAGGTGCAGTGGTAATTAGGTCCATATCATACTCACGCTCCAAGCGCTCTTGTACGATTTCCATATGCAGCAAGCCTAAAAATCCACACCTAAAACCAAAGCCTAACGCTGTGGAGTTTTCCGGTTCAAACAACAAGCTAGCATCGTTTAAACTTAGCTTTTCTAGTGCCGTACGCAAAGCTTCAAACTGATTAGATTCTACTGGATATAGCCCTGCAAACACTTGTGGTTTTACTTCTTTAAAACCCACCAATGGCTGTGCTGCTGGTTTATTCACCAAGGTAACAGTGTCACCAACTTTAGCACTAGCCAACTCTTTAATACCCGCAATAACAAAGCCTACTTCACCGGCTGAAAGCGCCGTTTTTTGCACAGACTTTGGTGTAAATACACCGACCTGCTCACATAAAAATTCTGCATGCGTGGCCATTAAGCGGATTTTATCTTTTGGCTTTAGCACGCCATCAATCACACGCACCAGCATGACTACACCCACGTAGTTATCAAACCAAGCGTCAATCACTAGCGCTTTGAGCGGGCCATCTACATTACCTTTTGGCGGCGGCACCTTGGCCACCACAGCTTCCAATACATCACGTACACCCAATCCAGTTTTGGCAGAGCAGCGCACGGCATCTTTAGCATCAATGCCAATGACATCTTCAATTTCCTGCATGACGCGATCAGGATCTGCTGATGGCAAATCAATTTTATTGAGCACCGCGGTTACTTCCACACCTAAATCTAGTGCGGTATAACAGTTGGCCACACTCTGCGCTTCTACGCCTTGACTGGCATCCACTACTAACAGTGCGCCTTCGCAAGCTGAAAGTGAGCGAGATACTTCATAGCTAAAATCCACGTGGCCAGGGGTATCAATCAAATTAAGATGATAAATCTGGCCGTCGTCTGCTTTGTAATCCAGAGCTGCCGTTTGCGCTTTAATCGTAATGCCGCGTTCCCGCTCAATATCCATAGAGTCCAGGACTTGTGCTTCCATTTCACGGTCAGCTAAACCGCCACATAAATGAATGATACGATCAGCTAAAGTTGATTTGCCGTGATCAATGTGGGCAATAATGGAGAAGTTACGGATATTTTTCATGGTTTGGATAGACTATTTTATTGTCTGGCTAGCAACTTAAGTTTATTAAAAACTTAATGCCTATGGCGCAGTTTAATAACAAGGGTGTAGCTTAAGAACGAAGATTAATAACAAAGGCGCCTTAAGCGCCTTTGTTATTGCAAATTAACTGACCGGATTTTACAGCAAATTCAAAGTATTAACATCAACTGATTGGTGCGCAACTTTTCATAGCCATTACTTTCCTGCGGGGATTTTGACTGGCACATACAGCGTATTCTCACCGCGTTGCACTAGCAATGCGATGGTTTTCCCTACAGGGATACCCAAAAGCTGTTTGTTAAATTGGTCTAAAGACTGTACTTCAGAATTATTGAGGCCAAGGATTATATCCCCATGACGTACGCCTGCTTGTGCTACGGCTCCTTGCGAGTCAACGACCATCAAGCCATTTTTACCATTTAGCTTTTTCCTTTGCTGCACTGTCAGCTCTTTTAAAGTCAAGCCTATGCGGTTCATTTCCGGCTTGGTGGCGGGCTTACTATTTTGAAATGCCTCGCTTGCGTCGGCCGGCATCTCACCCACCCCTACGTTAAGCATCTTCACGCTGCCTTTACGCAGAATCTCAACCGGCACAATTCTGCCTGGCTTTGCTGACCCTACCGCGCGCGGCAAATCTGCTGAAGCGACAATGGGCTTGTCATCAAACTTGGTAATGACATCTCCAGGCTCTAAGCCACCTTTATCAGCAGGGCCGTTTTTCTCAACACCAGCCACTAACGCCCCATTGGTATTTTTCATTGAAAACGATTCTGCCAACTCCTTACTAATCTCCTGAATGGCAATACCCAACCAACCACGCGTGATCTTTCCGCTAGATTTCAGTTGATTAGAAATCTCAAGCGCTACATCAATTGGAATCGCGAACGATAAGCCCATAGAGCCACCGCTACGGCTATAGATTTGCGAATTAATGCCCACCACTTCACCGCTTAAATTAAACAGCGGACCGCCGGAATTACCCGGATTAATCGCAACATCGGTTTGGATAAATGGCACAAAGTTTTCTTGCGGTAAGGCGCGCCCTTTGGCGCTGACAATGCCCGCAGTCATTGTATTTTCTAGGCCAAACGGTGAGCCGATGGCGGCCACCCAAGCCCCCACTTTCAGTTTAGCAGGGTCACCAATGGTGACTTTAGGTAAGCCTGTCGCCTCGATCTTAACCAACGCCACATCAGTGCGCTTATCAACGCCTATAATTTTGGCCTTAAATTCACGCTTATCAAACAGCTTGACCACCACTTCATCAGCCTCAGAGACGACATGCGCGTTGGTTAGGATGTATCCATCACTACTAATAATAAAACCTGAGCCTAACGACTGCGTTTTGTATTCAGCTGGTGGTGTACCATTCTGCCCAGGTACCACGGGAATGCCAAACCGTTTAAAAAACTCCTGCATCTGTTCATCACCTGGCATACCCGGAAACTGCATCGCCCCAGCGTCTTGTCGCACATTTTGCGTCACACTAATATTAACCACTTCTCCGCCATGCTTTTCAGCCAACTCGGTAAAGTCAGGCAGACTCTGTGCATAAACATCCAAATGTAAGGCTGAAGTCAGCGCGAATACTAAAATGGCAATCCAATTTTTCATGTGTTAACCCTTATTCAGTTTCAAGTTTGTCTGCGTCCACAGTTGCTGCTTGTCGCAAGATTGTTGCTTGATATTTTAGTGCGTAGGCTTTAGCAGTGCAACTGCGACCGAGCATGAAGCGCTTAACCAAGACAAAGCTTAGCAACAAGCCAGTTGTGGCACCGATCATGACATAAAATTCATTGTTGAAATAGATATCGGTTAGCACAGCACCGATTAACATCCCTAACATCGGGAGAACATAAAGCAGGAATACTGAACTTAGCATTGCCTGTTCATTGATACCAACGACTACACTGTCGCCAACATTGGCATGAATTGCATTCTCAGCAGTAAAGCCATGGCTTTTATGCCCAAGCAACTTGCCCCAGGTAGCATTTCCGCAACCGCGTTTCTGACCGCAAAGGCCACAAGCAGTCCGCCTTTCAATTTCCAACGTCGCTTGATTGTCGACACAAGCAGTTACAACGGCATATTCTTCTATCATAGAGGCCTATAGGGGAAGGATTGTCTTGATTGATTATTTATTAAAGATGACCGCATTACCAATTTGAGCTGCCGTAATTTCCGGGACCTCACCAACCACAGTGACCTGATAACCATCCGTCACATTCATATAATAACTGGTATTTCCAACAACTGCTTGGGTAGCCTTAGTACTGGCTTTAGATTTTAGGTTAGCTGGTTCAATAAACAAGGACACGTAAGCCATGCCATCTGAAAATACGACATGGGTAACCGGCAGCGTCTTACCATGCACCATGCGAATCATTTGATCTACTTTGCGATATCCTGCAGGGAGCTCTTTGATACTCCATGCATTTGCAGCACCAGTATCCGTGCTGGTGGGAACCTCATCTTCCATCACATAGTTTTTTTTGCTATCAATCTTAGGTCTAAACCAATCTAAACCTGCAACATGTATTAAGCCAATCTGATTGAAAGCAATACTCTCAATGACTTCGTTGTGGCTATTGAGTAGCACCGATTTCAACAGCAAGCCATATTCGCTATCGACCCAAAGCTTGTAGCTGTATCTTAAACCATCCTTAGATTCTAATAGATAAATCTGCGCTTGGCGGTCGGCTATGCGCTCTAATTCACCGCTGTGCAATGCATAGTTCGCTCTGATTGAATCCAGATTGGTCGGCAATACGGCAGGGAACATATTCTGTCCATGTCGTTTTTCAATCACAACTTTTTCATTTTTTTGGTTGTAAATCACCAAGTCATTGCCCTGACTAAGTAATTGACGCGGCGTCCCGTCTAGCAACACATTGCGTGAAAATTCACCTTTGTCGGTAAACATATGGGTGATTTGCACAGACTTGGACTGTTTGCCACTTTGGCAAACGAAAATACCTTGATAACTTAAAGCGCGTGCAGCGACAGCCGCTTTTTGCAGCACTTGCCACATATCATCATCACTTGCCGCCTGCGCACCCAAACTAGCAGTAATTAAGATACAAACTGCAATAAAATGCTTCATGTGCATCATTTAGAGTAACTTACGGTTTGTATATAGTAGGCACTGCCTGATGGCGCAGTAGTTTGATGCGCTAATAAATATTCCGCAGGAATGGCCGATGTTACTGCTTCTCCTTGTGCATCAGCAACCAAATCACTGGCAACTTGTGTAGGTTGATGCAACGCCATCCAACCAACCACCATTACCGCCGCAACCGAGGCGGCAATTGACCAAGAGGCGGGGACTTTATGATGTGGCTTAAACGCTTCACCTGACATAGCTAGCGTAGCATTAGGCGCCAGTACAGTTGGCTCTGAATCTAATCTTTGCATTAAACTTTGTTTGAAATTAGGGCTTAGGTTGTTATCCCCACGCATCAAATCACCAATCATATGGTACTGACTCCAAGCCTCGGCACCCTGCTTGGAGGATTGCAGCATCGTAATTAAATAGGCAGCATCTTCGATGGCTATTTCGTCGTCAATTAAGGCTGATATTTGCTCGTTCATTGTTTACTCCTGAAACACTTACACTAATACTATTAAATTGATGGGAATTTATTTATAACTTGAATTACCAACGCTTATGATCTGGGGTGTCTAACAAGGGCCTCAGCTTCACCGCAATAGTTTCACGCGCCCTAAAAATACGTGAGCGCACAGTGCCAATTGGGCAACTCATGATACTGGCAATCTCTTCGTAACTTAACCCCTCTATCTCACGTAAAGTAATCGCGGTTCTGAGTTCTTCTGGCAAACTGGCAACGGTATCATTTACTGTTTGCGCAATCTGCTTAGTCATTAAAGTAGATTCTGGGGTTTCGGTAGTCCGCAATTCATTACCGCTATCAAAATTCTCCGCATCATCAATTTCAATATCGGTGCTAACCGTTGGTCTGCGCCCTAATGCCACTAAATGATTTTTTGCGGTATTGATACCAATGCGATACAGCCAAGTGTAAAAAGCACTATCACCACGAAAGTTAGGTAATGCTCGATAGGCTTTAATAAAAGATTCTTGCACCACATCTTCGATTTCAGACTGATCACGAATCATACGCGACAGTAGTCGACCTAATTTGCGCTGATACTTATCCACTAGCATGCCGAAGGCGCGCTTATCGCCACGTTGCGCTAGCAGCACAAGCTCATGATCAATTTCACGATTACTGGGTGTTGGAGTTGCTGTCACGACGCTTAGGCCCTCTGCGGGCAAAATCCCGACATGTTTTGTTTCATGAATAGGAGTATAACCTTGCCCCGCCCCTTGCACGAAGCTAATTTGCGTAAGCTTATGCATTTTGGTAAGTTGTATTCTCATGCCTCTCCCCAACTAACATTACATATTAATAATTAACCATGCCTTACATTTATTGCGGTTGTTATACGGTTGCTATTACCCCTATAATGACCGCGACACAAGATGATAAGTTCCTGAGCGAACACTTTCTGTCACCACTCAACTTAATCACTGAATTTAACTTCAGTATTTAACTTTTGGCCCTAAGTAAAATGCAGCAATTTGATGTACTGATTATTGGCAGTGGACTCGCTGGTTTATCTCTGGCACTGCGAACTGCCGAGCATAAAAAAGTATGTTTGGTGAGCAAACGTCGCATCAACGACACGGCGAGTGACTGGGCGCAAGGCGGCATTGCGGCAGTCATCAATGATGATAACGATACCGTTGAAGCGCACATTCAAGATACCCTAACGGCCGGCGCAGGACTTTGTGATGCCGCTGTGACTGAACTGGTAGCAAAGCAAGCGAAACCTGCGGTAGAGTGGCTGATTGCGCAGGGCGTAGGATTTACACGCGAGCAAGATGACAGCGGTTATCACTTAACCCGTGAAGGTGGACATAGCCATAGACGCGTGATTCATGCCGCAGATGCGACAGGGCACGCCATACAGACCACACTTTCTGAGAAGGTACGCACCCATCCCAATATCTGCCTGTTGGAAAATCATATTGCCGTTGATTTAATTACCACCCGTAAAGTCACACAAACAAAAATAGAACAGGCCGACGACAATAGTTGCTTGGGGGCCTACGTATTAGATAATCACACAGGCAAGGTGATCACAATTGCTGCTCAAAATACTATTCTAGCCACCGGTGGCGCAGGCAAGGTGTACTTATACACGACCAATCCAGATGTCAGTACCGGCGACGGGATGGCGATGGCATGGCGTGCCGGCTGTCGTATGGCCAACATGGAGTTTATTCAATTCCACCCCACCTGCTTATTTCATCCCCACGCTAAATCATTTTTAATTTCTGAAGTGGTGCGCGGTGAGGGTGGTTTGCTAAAGCTGGCGGATGGCACGCGCTTTATGCCTGAGTATGATGTGCGGGCCGAGCTTGCACCGAGAGATATTGTCGCGCGGGCCATCGACTTTGAAATGAAAAAACGCGGGCTAGACTGCGTTTACTTGGATATCTCACATAAACCGCTCGCTTTTATTATGGAACATTTCCCTAATATTTATAGACGCTGCCTTGAGCTTGGCATCGACATGAGTAAAGCGCCGATTCCAGTAGTGCCAGCCGCGCACTATATTTGCGGCGGAGTGATGACCGATGATAAAGGCCGTACTGATATTAAAAATCTATATGCAGTTGGTGAAACTGCCTGTACTGGATTACATGGTGCTAATCGGCTAGCCAGCAACTCGCTGTTGGAGTGTCTCGTATTTGGACACACTGCCGCTGAAGATATTTTAAGTCAGCCGACAAAACTCTCGCCACAACTGCCTTACTGGGACGAAAGCCGCGTCACCGATGCCGATGAAGAAGTGCTGATTACTCATACCTGGGATGAACTACGCCGCTTCATGTGGAACTATGTAGGCATTGTACGTACCGACAAGCGTCTAAGTCGCGCCCTGCATCGTATCCATATGCTTCGTAATGAAGTCCATGAGTTTTATAGCAACTTTAAAGTCAGTAACGATCTAATTGAGTTGCGTAACTTACTGCAGGTTGCTGAACTGATCGTCGAAAGTGCAATTGCACGCAAAGAAAGTCGTGGCTTGCACTTTAGTAAAGACCACCCGAATTTAGATGCGGATGCTATTCCTACCGTACTCGTACCTTCAAACTACTATAGCCTGCTCGATAGCGACCAAAGACACCCGCACTCAATGCTTTAATTCAATAAGCTATCTATTTTCTTAATTATCCGTATAATCCAGTTTCCCTGCGCCAACCAATCAGCGTAGCGGTCCAAATACCTTAATCTTTCTGATTTCTTAAATCCTCAAGAAGATTTACAAACCTGCCTACCTCGATTGGTGTTGCTTCATAAGTAATAGGTTGGCTTAAACCCAAGCTGGAGCATTACATTGTCTATTGAAACAAACCCAACCCTTAACTTTAACGAGTTAGGATTAGCTGAACCCATTTTGCGTGCGATTATCGACGCCGGTTACACCACCCCAACCCCTATTCAAGCGAAAGCCATACCGCAAGTATTAAGTGGTGGCGATTTATTGGCTGGGGCACAAACCGGCACTGGCAAGACCGCAGGTTTCACCTTGCCTATTTTGCATTTACTCAGTCAAAAACCTTTGGCTGAACAAGCAAAAGGCCGCCCACGCTGCCTAATGCTTACACCTACGCGTGAATTAGCTGCACAGATTGAAGAGTCAGTTAAAACTTACGGTAAATACTTACCGCTAACTTCAACTGTTATTTTTGGTGGCGTTAATGCCAATCCACAAATTGCACGCTTAAAAAAGCCACTAGATATATTAGTTGCCACACCAGGCCGCCTGCTTGATCACGCCAACCAAAGAAACGTTGATCTATCTGGTGTAGAAATTCTGGTGCTAGATGAAGCTGACCGTATGTTGGACATGGGCTTTATCCGCGATATTAAAAAAATTCTGGCTATGCTACCTAAGCAACGTCAAAACTTACTCTTTTCAGCAACCTTCTCGGAAGAGATTAAAGGTTTGGCCGATGGCCTATTGCATAACCCAGGCTTTGTTGAAGTGGCGCGCCGCAATACAGCGTCTGAGCTGGTTGAGCAAACTGTGCATTTGGTGAATCAAAGTCATAAGCGCGAGTTAGTTAGCCATCTTATTAAACACCACGACTGGAAACAAGTCCTGGTATTTACTCGCACCAAACATGGTGCGAATCGTTTAGCAGAAAAGTTGATTAAAGATGACATTCAAGCGGCAGCCATTCATGGCAACAAAAGCCAAGGCGCACGTACCAAAGCGCTAGCGCAATTTAAAGACGGCACCATGCGCGTATTGGTTGCAACCGACATTGCTGCACGTGGTTTAGATATTGATCAATTACCACAAGTGGTAAATTTTGAATTACCCAATGTACCTGAAGATTACGTGCATCGTATCGGCCGTACTGGTCGTGCCGGGAGTAGTGGCGCCGCAGTATCGTTGGTCGATCGTGAAGAACTCAAATTACTAAAAGATATTGAAAAGCTGATTAAGCGCGAGATTCCAAAAGTGGTGGCAGAAGGCTTCACGCCATCCGCTAATCCAGAGCCAGAAGCGCCACGCGCACCAAGACAACCGCATGGTCAGTCAAGAAAACCAGCCGGTGGTGGCCAAAATGCTGGTCGCAATCAAGGCCGTGGTCAGACACAAGGCCGTACACCTAATGCAACACAAGGAGCTGAAGGCCGTCCAGCGCA
>CAIRXI010000079.1 GCA_903882525.1 uncultured Pseudomonadota bacterium
CTTAGACCAAAATGCACTTTTGCGGATTATTAAGGCGCCCAAGATTAAATAACCTGCCATTGCCCAAGCTAAGCCTGACGGCGCATACCAGATTAATGGCACGATCAAGCCAGCAGATACAGTAGACAACAACATTTGAATAAACGCTTGGCCAGAAGCTGCTGTGCCACGTATCTTGGGATGTCGATCTAAAGCCGCTAGAGAGAGTATTGGCATAGCCAACGCCATGCCTATGTTAAATAAGGCCACCGGAAAAATATTAAAAACGGGCCCTATCGGCAAGGTGTAACAAGCAATGAGATTTAAAACCACCATCGCCGTCATCCAAGCGTACGCTACTTTAACCACCTTATGCCGCGCATAGCGTCCTGCTGCCCGCTTAGCTAAATAGGAGCCTAAGATCATGCCACAAACAGTGGGGATAAACATATAGCCAAACTGGTGCTGACTAAGCCCTAAATGCTTCACGAGAAAGACTGGACTCGCAAGCACATAAACAAAAAAACCAGCAAAGTTTGCACCTAGCGCTAATGCTAGATAGTTAAACTCTTTATCGCCGAAAATAATGCGGTAATCTTTAAGCACTTGCTTTGCTGACAGTGGAACGCGCTTAGACTGAGGCATCGTTTCAGGTAAATATCGAAGCGCCGCCCACAAACTAAATGCCGCGTATAAAGCCAAAAATATAAAAATAGCCTGCCAATGGATACCGAGTAGCCAACCACCAATAATAGGGGCTACTGCCGGCGCAATACCAAACAGCATCTGCACCGTAGCCATCACGCGCTGAGCCTGTGCACCCTCAAAAAGATCCCGCACCATAGCACGTGCCACCACGTTGCCAGCGCCTCCTGAGAGGCCCTGCAGCACACGGAAGAACCATAATGTCTCTACGTTAGGGGCAAAAGCACATCCAATAGAAGCCAGTACGAATACACCCAACCCCCATTTAATGGTCGTCAGGCGTCCAATAGAGTCTGATATTGCCCCATGCCACAAGGTCATTAGCGCATAAGGCAATAAATAGAAAGTCAGGCTTTGCTGTAATTCTAGCGAGGTGCCATTTAATGAGGTTTCTAATGCTGGAAATGCAGGCAAGTAGGTGTCGATTGCAAACGGCGCCAGGGCAGCCAAGCCTGCCAACACAATCGATAAAACCAGTGGGGATGATGAGTTATTCAATCTATTGTATGAGCGTACACTAATTAATGATAAAAAAAGTTAACATGCCGGAAACAGAGTCAGGCTGCTCTGACTTCGTCGAGCAGATCAGGGTGACGCTCAAGCACCTTGAGCAACTTTACCAGAGCCAGCGGTGGTTTGGTCTTACCGTTTTCATAACGAGAAAACGCATTAATACCGCCACCGAATATTTCGGCAGCTTCGCGCTGGTCAAGCGCAAGAAGCTTTCGTACGTTAGTAATAAAGCGAGGATCGACAATGGCCGCATTCACTTGCTTTGAGAAAGCGCGCATATCGCGCATGACTCGATTAGATTCCGCCGCGTCCAAGATAGACTCAGCACAGGCTGGGCAAAAATCACCAGTTACCGCTGCAATATTAGTGGTTTCACCTTTGTAGGTGTAGGGCAGATCACGGATGTCGTGAACCAGTTCCGCTGCACCGCAAACAGGACACTTCATATTCATAACTCCTTAAAGGAAACAATCAGCACGTCATCTATCACCGTCAGTTTCAGATACACGTCACCCACCTGCGTGCTTGGGCGGTAAACGTCCTGCCACACAGTGTGATCGACGTGCGTAGACATGCTCTTATAGAAATCGGCTGGCGTTAGTGCTATAAGTACCGCCAGCATGCCAGAGAATTCTAGACCCAACTCACTCGCACCTGCTCGTGCCGCGTGCGTGGTTCGTACTTTGCCAGCTTCCACCAATGCTTTGACCGTGATCAGCTTGCAGTGTGGGGTTCGTTTCTCAATAGGCAAATATTAACCTAGCTGGTTTATTTTGGCAAGTTGGTTAGTTGCTGTTAATACCGCAACATGTTGAGCTAGGGTAAGGAATGAAATTCCGCTACGCGATCATCAAACTCACCAGCGATGACTTTCTTGGAGTTTTTATCGTTACGAAATACGATAGGTTGCGAGACTAATACAGGATTTTTAGAATCTTCAATCGCCTGTGTGATTAAGTGATGATGTGGCGATTTAGTACAGACCGGATCAGCAGTTTCGGCATCACCTGTGAGTAAGAAAGCTTGGCATCGACAGCCACCCAAATCATTGGCTTTTTCAGAGCAACTACGGCAAGGCTCTTTCATCCAGTCATCACCGCGATATTGATTAAAGGCTGGCGACTCTTTCCATGCGTACTCCAACCCATGATCACGCACATTAGGAAATTGCATATTGGGTAACACGCGTGCTGAGTGACATGGCAACACATCGCCATTGGCAGTCACAATCATAAACACCTCGCCCCAACCATTCATACATTTCTTCGGGCGATCTGAGAAGTAATCCGGCACCACAAAAAAGATCTTCATCTTATTGTTTGGATTAGCACGGAAAGCATTGGTAATCGCCTCCGCCTCATCTACCTGCTCTTTGGTAGGCATTAATTGACTGCGATTGACCAAAGACCAGCCGTAATATTGCGTATTGGCTAACTCGATATAATCAGCGCCGAGCGCCTCTGCCATTTCTAAAATTTCTTTTACATGGCCAATGTTGTAGCGGTGTATCACCACATTTAACACCATTGGATAGCCGTGATTTTTAATCATCGCAGCAACTTTTTTCTTTAATTCGAACGTTTTGGTATTGGTGATGAAGTTATTAATTTCTTCACTAATATCATGCATAGACAACTGGATATGATCCAAGCCACCGTCTTTAAAGGCTTGAATGCGCTTTTCAGTAAGCCCTACCCCTGAAGTAATTAAGTTGCTGTAATAGCCAAGCTTCTTCGCTTCAACGACAATCTCTTCAATATCATCGCGCAATAAGGGTTCGCCCCCTGAGATACCTAACTGTATCGCCCCTAATTTACGTGCATCTCGTAACGCCTGTATCCATTGCTCAGTAGAGAGCTCGTTCTGTGTATGCTTATCGTAATCAGTCGGGTTGTAGCAAAAGGCACAATGCAATGGACAGCGATAAGTGACTTCTGCCAATAACCATAAAGGCTGCGTATTGGTTTTAGATGCTGCAACGCCGTTATTTTGCTGCGCATGGACGACTTTTTGTACTGCCGACTCACCCAAAGA
>CAIRXI010000080.1 GCA_903882525.1 uncultured Pseudomonadota bacterium
AGTATGTGACATAAAAAAGCTACATGGGGTGGAGAACCCATGTAGCTCAGCACTTGAAAAGAGGGGTCAAAACAAATGCAGTGATTACACTTTAACCGAGGTTTATATCTACAGTATTTCAATGTCCATTACTTTTGTAACGTAATGTAGACTTCTGTAAATCAGACGTTAAGTTACATCATTTCCGACCCATGGCGACCATACCTTTTTATATGGTTAATACTATCCTTTATACCTGCCAAGCTTTCAAGGCGATATTAGCGACATCTAAAAGCTCATCTTTTGTAGCACCACTAGTTGCTTGAACTGACATGCCTTGGTGAATAGTAGCTAGATACTTTGCCAAGCATTTAGGATTAGCCTTGCTTGATAAATCACCGTCACTTATTGCCTTCGTAAAACGTTCCGCTAATTGGTCCTCATACGATTTCCTGAACTTGATTAGAATGTTCCTAACTAGCTCAGCACTCTCTCCGCTAGACAATGCGCCTTGAACAATCATACAACCTTTGGGATGCTGTGGATCGGTAAGGAATTCGGCCGCTCTAAACAAAAAAGTCTCTGCGACTTTACGGGCAGTGGGTTCTTTTAGGACGTCATTCACAAAAGCTACGGGACCAGATGCGTATCTCAGTAATGCTTTATAGAACAACTCTTCTTTATTGCCGAATGCAGCGTACATGCTAGGTTTGTTAACACCTAACGTTTCAGTCAGTTCGGCTATAGATGTGCCTTCATAGCCCCTTGCCCAAAAGATTTTCAATGCCTTCTCAAGCGCTTCATCCATATCAAAAACTCTAGGACGACCTCGTGATTTTTTAATCTCAGCAGTCATAACGAAATCTCATTGCTAATTAATATACCAATTGTTACAAAAAAAGATTGACATGGCAAGTGTTGATGAATTACATTTATGTACCGATTGGTAATAAATTGTGAATTTCATCATGTTTTATTGATGAGGCAGTTACAAGCTTGGTAGCAAGACACACTTAAATTTAAAGGAGTAGTAAATGAATAAATTCTTAAAATCTCTTTTCTTAATAACGTCAACATTGTCAGTAGTTGAGACTAGTGCAGTCTCAGCAGATGAAAGGTTGGAAACAACGCCAACCAAATATATAGAAGCCGATGGCGTTAAATTTTCATATCGTTCGATGGGCCTGAAGTCAGGTACTCCATTAGTATTCCTGCAACACTTTACGGGCACGATGGATTCTTGGGATCCAGCTGTCGTTAATGCGATAGCAAAAAGTCGTCCTGTTGTTGTATTTAATAACAGAGGTGTCGGCGCGACCAACGGTGGAGTTGCAGATAACATTGAACAAATGACCACTGATGCGTATGCGTTTATTCAAGCATTAGGCTACAAACAAGTGGATTTGCTAGGCTTTTCAATGGGCGGCTTTATTGCCCAAGAATTGGCTGCACAGCATCCTGAATTAGTACATAAAGTTATTCTTGCCGGAACAACTTACCAAGGTGGCGGCAACAACCTAATGAAGGTGCTTGGTGAAGCCTTCTCAAGAGAAAATGCACCTGATCCACGCGATTATTTGTTTTTCAGCCAAACAGATGCCGGTAAGAAAGCAGGCGGTGAATTTTTATCAAGAGTCTATGCAAGAACAAAAGACCGTGATCCTGAAAGTGATAAAGCAATTGCTAATGCACATGGCAAGGCGCTAATTGTATGGACTAGTACGCCAGATACAGAGTACAAAACACTTAAATCTATACAGCAGCAAGTTTTAGTTGTGACTGGAAGTAATGACACAATGTTAAACACTGAAGGTTCTATCACGTTGTACAAGCAACTTAAAAATGCTCAATTGGTACTTTATCCGGACTCTAACCACGGTTCAATTTTTCAATATCACAACTCATTCGTCAACACGGCTAATTATTTTTTAAGCCATTAAATAAAAATGATACCACCCAATAGAAGGCGCTGAATTTATTCACTACCAACACTAGCGGACGATCAATATATCTATGAGTACATATTATTTAAAAATAAGTTGAACTAATTCTTATAGCAACTTACTTAATCTATATACCGTATGGTATACATATAAAAATAAAGGGAATAACAAATGAAATACAATTTATTACTTGCTTCATTATTAGCAACTTCAGCATTCAACGCATTTGCGGATGAAGCAATGAGCCTTGCAGCTCATGAAGAAGTAACTATCAACGCACCTGCTGCAAAAGTATGGACTACAGTAAGCAACTTCAATGACTTAGGTGCATGGCATCCAGCTGTCAAGTCAACAGAAATCGTTAGTGGTACCAACAATAAAGTTGGTACAGAGCGTTTATTAACATTGCAAGATGGTGGCACAATCAAAGAAAAGTTGTTAGCTTATAGCGCAAAAAAACACAGCTTTAAATACTCAATTATTGAAGGTGTACTACCTGTATCAAGCTATGTTTCAACCGTAAGCGTAAAAGCGCAAGGTAAAGACAAAACTTTAGTAGTATGGACAGGTACATTCAAACGTAAAGATACTGCAGCCACTCCAGCTGCAGGCCAAGATGACGAATCAGCAGTTAAAACGATGACTAGCGTTTATCGTGGTGGTTTAGATAATCTTAAGAAAATATCAGAATAAGGTTAAAATGACTAGAAAAGGCGCTTTAGGCGCCTTTTTTCAATTAAAGACCAGCAGTTATATATTTAAACAAATAATGACATACAGAAAGCGGCCACATAAAACCTTCACTTCCGACCCAAAG
>CAIRXI010000081.1 GCA_903882525.1 uncultured Pseudomonadota bacterium
CAGGCGGTCATACAAATTACCAATCGCGCCACCCAATACTAAGGCTAAACCGATGCAGAAAAGTTTCTGCTTTGCGTGTTTATTGAGTAGATAAATAATTACCGTAATCGCTATGCTAGAAACAACGCTAAAAAACAACTTTTGCCAACCGCCGGCATCAGCTAAGAAGCTAAAGGCAGCACCTGTGTTGTGATAACGCACCAAATCAAAGAAGCTATTCACGGTAAGGTGGTCTCCATATGCAAACATTCCTTGTATGAGGTGTTTGCTATAAAGATCTAACGCCACCACGATGGCACTGATGACTAGCCAATTACGCAAAATGACGTGCCTCACCCGTAGCAAACAAATTGCTGACACAGCGCGTGCAAATGGTTGGATGTGCTACATCTGCGCCTACATCTGCACGGTAATGCCAACAACGCTCACATTTGCTATGGGCACTAGCTATCACAGCAATTTTTGTCACTCCGCCAGTTGCCAACTTATAAACCTTTGCGCTGGAAGTACTCATCACAAAACGTAAATCATCATCTAGGCTATTTAGTGCATCAAAGGTTTCTGTAGGCACATTAAATTCAAGTTCGGCCTGCAATGAAGATCCCACCAAACCTTGTGCACGCAATACCTCAATTTCTTTAGCCGCCTCACCGCGGGCAGTGATAATAGTTTTCCACGCTTGAATACGCTCTGCACTTAGGCCGTGTGCGGGTACTGCATACCAAACATCTTCAAATACAGTGCTTTCTGCATCCAAGCCTAGTGTTTGCCAAATTTCATTAGCAGTAAAGCTTAAAATTGGCGCCATTAATCGCATCATAGTATGCGTAATATGATGCAAAGTACTTTGAGCAGCACGGCGCGCATGGGAGCCTTCACCTGCTGTATATAACCTGTCTTTCAGAATATCTAAGTAGAAACCGCCTAAATCTTCTGAGCAGAAACTAACAAACTTTTGAACCGCAGAATGAAACTCATATCTATCGTAATCAGCCAAGACTTCTGTTTGCAACTGCTCCGTTAGGTACAGCGCGTACTGGTCAATTTCCAAACACTTATGCACCGGTAATAAATCTTGGCTTGCATCAAAGTCCGCTAAGTTAGCCAATAAAAATTTCATGGTGTTACGGATACGACGATAGCTTTCAGCAACGCGTTTTAAAATTTCATCAGAAATCGTCAGCTCCCCAGAATAGTCGGTAGAAGCGGTCCATAAACGTAAAATATCAGCACCGTAGGTATCCATCACCTTTTGCGGAGCAACTACATTACCCTTTGACTTACTCATTTTATGGCCCGAGCCATCCACTACAAAACCATGTGTCAGCAGTGCTTCATAAGGAGCACGGCCGTCGATAGCACAGCCAGTCAACAGTGATGATTGGAACCAGCCACGATGCTGATCTGAACCTTCTAAATACAAATCTGCAGGAAACTGCAATTCAGGACGGCGCTTTAATACGGCAGCATGCGTAGCACCGGAGTCAAACCAAACATCCAGCGTGTAGGTTACTTTTTTATAATCAGCCATATTCGCTGGA
>CAIRXI010000082.1 GCA_903882525.1 uncultured Pseudomonadota bacterium
AGCACCTTCGCGCGCGCGTAATTTGAAGCGAAGGGCTATGTTTTATACCTTGAGGTTAACTGTTAGTGCTAGCCCCGTGCTAGCCAGCCCACAAATTAAAAAAGGCTCCCATCTCTGGAAGCCTTTTAGGTATTGGTAGGGCGTGCGGGGATCGAACCCACGACAAACGGATTAAAAGTCCGCTGCTCTACCAGCTGAGCTAACGCCCCATTGTACTAATGGGTAATACTATATTTCTGGTGAAATTTTCTGTAGGGACTGAACTGCTGCTCGAAAGCATCACCTACGAAAGGGCGCAATTATGCTAGAAACATTGCACTTGGTCAATGTATAACTTGGAAATATATAAACTATTTATATTCTCAATCTACAGCTAAGGGACAAACTTTTGTGGAATCAGATTGATGGGGTGATTTAACGCATGCCAGGCATCTTGCCGCCCATCATATTCCCCATGCCACGCATCATTTTTGCCATGCCACCTTTGGCAAACATTTTCATCATTTTCTGCGTTTCTTCAAACTGCTTAAGAAGTCGATTAACCTCTTGCACCTGCACCCCAGATCCGTCAGCGATACGTTTTTTACGGGTTGCTTTAATTAACTCCGGCTTACGTCGCTCTAACGGGGTCATGCTATTGATAATACCTTCTATACGGCGCACGGCCTTATCGGCATCTGCAGGATTCATTTTTGCCGCCATACCAGACATTTGCGCTGGCATTTTATCCATCAATGCGCCCATGCCACCCATTTGGCGCATTTGAGACATTTGCGCTTTAAAGTCATCTAAATCAAAGTTTTTGCCTGATTTCACTTTGTCCGCAAGCTTTTGCGCCGCAGCCATATCAACATTCTTGTGCGCTTGCTCAATCAGACTCAGCACATCGCCCATACCAAGTATGCGTGAGGCCATACGCTCCGGGTGGAATGGCTCCAACCCATCCACCTTCTCACTTACACCGATAAACTTAATCGGCTTGCCAGTAATATGGCGCACTGATAATGCAGCCCCACCGCGTGAGTCTCCATCTAGCTTGGTCAAAATAATGCCGGTTAGTGGTAGCGCGTCACCAAAGGCCTTGGCAGTATTTACCGCATCTTGCCCCTGCATAGCATCAACCACAAACAAGGTTTCAATGGGATTAAGCTGTGTATGCAACGCTTTGATTTCGGCCATCATAGCCTCATCTATGCCTAATCGACCTGCGGTGTCAAAAATCACCACGTCGTAGTAGCCGCGCTTAGCGAAATCTAAAGTCGCACTTGCGATGTCGGCTGGCTTTTGATTCGCATGGCTATCAAAGCAGTCTATTTCTAGTTGCTTGGCGAGCGTTTTCAGTTGCTCAATGGCTGCTGGACGATAAATATCAGCACTGGCTAACAGCACTTTCTTTTTTTGTTCTTTTAGAAGTTTAGCTAGCTTGGCTGAAGTGGTGGTTTTACCAGAACCTTGCAGGCCGGCCATTAAGATGATGGCAGGCGCAACTACCGCTAAATTAAGCCCTACATTAGCCTTACCCATTAACACAGCAAGCTCATCATGCACCACTTGAATGACTGCCTGCCCTGGCGTTAGGCTTTGCAGTACCTCTTGACCCTGTGCGCGCAATTTAACCTGCGTTATAAAGTCTTTTACTACAGGCAAGGCAACATCGGCCTCCAATAGCGCCATACGCACTTCGCGCATGGCGTCTGCGATATTTTCTTCTGAGAGTCGCGCTTGGCCACGTAAATTTTTAATCACGCCCTGTAGGCGGTCGGTTAAGTTTTCTAGCATGACGCACTCTTACTATTGATTAGATGCCCAATTTTACATCAAGCTATTATGTTTGAAGCATATTTAAGCCATAATTGCGTTATGCAAAAATTAATCTCTTACTTAGCGGTTGTCTTTATCTATTTGGCAGTTGCCACGGACTTTTGGCGCTGCGCTAAAACCCCTGCCAGCCTGCGTTACCTAAAGCTTCATACCAGCATGATTGCGCTTGCTTTGATTATTCATGGCTGGCTGTTATACCAAGTCATTTTTGACCATGGTTATAATTTAGGGCTATTTAATGTCTTATCAGCAATCTCTTGGCTGACCGTACTGATTTATTGGATTGCCGATCTTAAGCACGAACTGACTAACCTACAAGCTTTTGTATTGCCACCCGCAGCCATTTTTGCACTATTGCCCGCATCCAATGTGACCGATCGCGTGCTACCTGCCGCTGAATCTAGCTTATTCTTAGCGCACATCAGCATTGCCTTACTGGCCTATAGCTTATTTACCTTTGCCACCTTGCATGCGCTACTCATGACCATTGCGGAACGTAGCCTGCATAACAAACCCACCTTAATTAAATTACCTAGCTTTCCTCCACTGATGGTGATGGAAACCTTGCTGTTCAGAATTATTATCATGGGCTTTATTTTGCTGACTATTACACTGGTGAGTGGCATGGTATTTTCAGAGCAGATTTTTAATAAGCCGATGCAGTTTAGTCACAAGACCATCTTCTCTATAGCTAGTTGGTTGATTTACGCTAGCCTGCTGTTTGGCCGCTATCGCTATGGTTGGCGTGGCATTAAAGCCATCCGCTGGACGCTAGCTGGATTCTTGCTCCTGTTACTAGCCTACATAGGCAGTCAATTTGTAATACAAATCGTACTGGGACGCTAGTGCTTTAAAGCACTAAAGCTTAACGCAAACTTATCTGTGGCCAAGCTTGCTGCGTTGCATATGCGGCCAATGTTGGATCAGGATCGACCGCAACCGGATGAGTGACCAACTTCATCAACGGCAAATCGTTGTGTGAATCACTATAGAAATAACTTACCTCAAAATCTGACAATTGTTGACCGCGCGCTTCCAACCACTCATTGATGCGCGTCACCTTCCCCTGCTGAAAGCTAGGCACCCCAGTAACACCACCTGTGTACTCACCATTGACCATTTCAGGCTCAGTCCCGATTAAATGCTCAATACCATATGCCTCGGCAATCGGTTTAGTCACAAAACTATTGGTGGCAGTAATCACCAAACACAAATCCCCCTGCGCTTTATGCTGATCAACCAAGTCCTGCGCTTTTTGCATCATCATTGGGCGTATCACTTGCTGCATAAACTTAACATGCAGCTGATCTAAGAATTTTTTGGGGTGCTGCGATAAAGGTCTTAATTGAAATTCCAAAAATTGAACAATATCTAAATTTCCATTTTTATAATCTAAATAAAACTGCTCATTACGCTCGTGATGGGTTTTAGCGTCAAGCAAACCTTCGTTAATTAGAAATAAGCTCCAACTGTAGTCGCTATCGCCTGCCAGCAAAGTGTTATCTAAATCGAATAAAGCTAAATTTTGTTTTTTCATATTAAATTTTCTTGTCATTTAAAGCGTTTGACGCGGAAAGCACTAAGAACACACCCAGTAAAATAACAGCCAGCGCTAACCACTCTTCGTTTGCAACATGTTCGTTTGCTAACCAGATTCCTACAATAAAAGCCACGATAGGGTTAATAAAAGTATTGCTGCTGGCAACCAAAGGACGCACCGTTTTCAGTAAATATAAATAAGCGCTATAGGCCACTAGGGAACCGAGTACGATTAAAAATAACAGCGCAAACCAGGACTTTACACTAATAGCTTGTGGCCAACTTTCTCCATGCACCGCGCTCGCCAGCATAAGCGCCACGCCGCCCGCCAACATTTGCGCGGCACTCGCCATTAGCCCCGGAGGCATCGCTAAGCGTCTACCCCAAACTGAGCCAAACGACCAACTCGCGGCGGCCAGTATCAACAATAGGGCACTCACCACATCACCATGAAAACTTCCACCTAGGTTCAAGATGGCAATTCCAAGCAAACCAAAGGCAATACCTAACCACTCTTGACGGCTGATTTTACGCCCGCCTATGGAGGAGAAAATCGCCATCCAAATCGGGGCGGTAGCGATAGAAAGTGCAGCCACGCTGGAAGAAACCGTTTGTTGCACATAGCAAACAGTGCCGTTTCCCAATGCCGGCAACAACAAGCCGACCACGCTGGCGCCTAACCATTGCTTTAGCGTTGGGTTAGGAGCACCTAAGCTACGCATCACAATATATAAAATTGCACCAGCAACGCTAAAACGTATCCCTGCCATCAAAAATGGAGGGAAGCTTTCCATACCAAAACGAATGGCTAAATAAGTAGAGCCCCAAATAAAGTAGGTACAAAACAGCGCCAATACAACCAATACTTGTTTGCGCCCGATACCCAACTTTTCTAAGAATGAATTCAGTAAAATAGGTGACTTCCAGAAGTTTTATGATTTAGACAGTCTAGCGCCGAAGCGCAGACTGACTCCTGTTTTTAATTACAGTTGTGGATGTGCGCGCTCTGATTTTGATTGGATCTTATTAAGCGCATTCAAATAGGCTTTGACTGAAGCCACTACAATATCGGTGTCTGCACCCTGACCATTCACAATACGTCCGCCTTTAGACAAACGCACCGTTACCTCGCCTTGCGCATCGGTACCGCTGGTAATGTTATTGACCGAATAAAGCTGCAATTCTGCGCCGCTTTGCACCATCGTCTCAATTGCTTTAAAAGCAGCATCCACCGGACCGCCCCCATCGGACTCAGCGCGATTTTCTACGCCATTTTCTGATAGCGTAATAACAGCATGCGGCACTTCACCTGTCACAGAGGCTACCTGCAAATACACTAGCTTAAAGCGCTCTGCTGTTTCAGAAACAAATTCATCGCTCACCAAGGCATGCAAATCTTCATCAAAAATTTCAGATTTTTTATCAGCCAAAGTTTTAAAGCGCGTAAATGTAGCATTCAACAAATCTTCAGTTTCCAGCTCTATACCCAACTCTTTCAAGCGTGTTCTGAACGCGTTGCGCCCAGACAATTTACCTAAGGTCAATTTGTTGGCACCCCAACCCACGTCTTCGGCGCGCATGATTTCATAGGTTTCACGGTGCTTCAACACGCCATCCTGATGGATGCCAGACTCGTGCGCAAAAGCATTAGCACCGACAATCGCCTTATTTGGCTGGACTGGGTAGCCAGTAATGGTTGACACCAACTTGCTGGTTGGCACGATTTGGGTAGTATCAATGCGCGTCGTCAAATTAAAGACATCGGCACGCGTTTTAATAGCCATAACAACCTCTTCTAGGCTAGCATTACCTGCACGTTCACCCAAGCCATTAATGGTACATTCTACTTGACGCGCACCACCCATTACAGCTGCCAAAGAGTTGGCCACGGCCATACCCAAGTCATTATGGCAATGTGTAGACCAGACTACTTTATCGCTATTGGGCACGCGTGAAATCAGCTCACGCATGCGCTCTCCCCAAGGAGCTGGAATTGAATAGCCTACGGTGTCCGGAACATTGATGGTAGTCGCCCCGGCCTGAATCACTGCATCAAAGACCCGAATCAAGAAATCCATATCGGATCGCACTGCATCTTCAGCAGAAAACTCTACATCCGTTGTATATTCCAACGCCCATTTAACCGCCTGCACCGCACGCTCAACCACTTGATCCTCGGTCATGCGTAGCTTATTTTCCATATGGATTTTGCTAGTTGCAATAAAAGTGTGAATGCGGCCATGCAAGGCAGGCTTAATGGCCTCACCGGCTCGTCGAACATCATTCTCACTCGCGCGAGCAAGTGAGCACACGGTGGCAGTTTTGACGATTTTTGCAATTTCTTGTATGGCTTCAAAGTCACCCTGACTGGCGGCTGCAAAACCAGCTTCAATCACATCCACACCCAAGCGCTCAAGTTGACGCGCGATGCGAATTTTTTCCTCTTTGGTCATAGCCGCGCCCGGGCTTTGTTCGCCATCGCGCAAGGTGGTATCAAAAATAATAATTTGGTTTGGTTTCATGGTTATTACCTAATTTTTTATTACATAAATGTGGGATTAAATTCTTTCAAAGAATTTAAATCTACTATTGGCTCAAACTTATTCCTAAGTGAGCAGTGCAGTGCGTTTCCGCACTCCACTTATTCAAGTTTTGGGGTGTAGGCGCGCTAGCGCAGATTGCGAGCGCGCAGCGCTAATAATCGTGAGGTACGCAGCTTATGACTGGGCAATGCAGCAAAGCGCAGTGCCAGAATTTTTCGCACAAATAATGCACTGGCGATGAGGCTCAACGCAAAAATAATATTCAATATAGTGATATTAGACATGGTGATAGAAATATAGTGTTTTTTAAAACATTCTGCAAGCATTTAGCCGTTTGAATTTCTTATAGTCCTGATAAGCAAAAGCGATGCGTTGAGATCTTTGCAAATGCTTATCGATTGAAGCGTTCACGCACCCACAAGATATAACCAGAAAACGCATACATCGTCATCACAAAAAATAGCACTTCTGGTGGGCTGTATGACACTAGCACGATAGCTAACAGAATGCCTAAAATGACAATAAACGGCACGCTACTTTTCAAGTTAATATCTTTTCCACTGTAATAGCGCAAATCGCTGACCATAGAAATGCCAGCAAAGACGGTAATGCCCCATGCCATCCATTTCATTTGTAGCACACCGAAAAATATATCACGCCCACTGACGCCATATTCATATGAGACCCAGACAAAACCCGCCAGCAAGGCCGCAGCAGCCGGGCTAGGTAGCCCTTGGAAATAGCGCTTATCCTGATGTGCATCGTCTAATTTTGTATTAAATCTCGCTAGACGCAATGCAGCACATGCACAGTAAACAAAGGCTGCCAACCAGCCTAATTTTCCTAGCGGCTTTAATGCCCACACATAAAGAATGAGGGCCGGAGCAACGCCAAATGAGACCATATCAGACAAGCTGTCATACTCAGCACCAAAGGCGCTTTGCGTATTGGTCATGCGCGCCACACGGCCATCTAGACCGTCCATCACCATAGCAATAAAAATAGCGATGGCAGACAGCTCGAATCGCCCGTTCATGGCCTGAACAATCGCGTAAAATCCTGCAAACAAGGCTGCCGATGTAAATAAATTAGGTAACAGGTAAA
>CAIRXI010000083.1 GCA_903882525.1 uncultured Pseudomonadota bacterium
GTTAGCCTTAATTCGGGGAGACCTCATACATAATTGGCAGGCCTCGCTTCCTGTTGATGCGCCCAATCGTTTTGTCATTAATATTCAACCGGCGCAAATTGACGGGGTGCATCAATTTTTTGCACAGCAACACATTAAAAACGCAGCGGTATTTCCAATGGTTAAGGCGCGCTTAATGAGCAAAAATGGGATTGCAGTGAAGCCTGAAGAGTTTGACGATGAGCGCGCACGCCACTTAGCTGAGCGTGAATTTAATTTATCATGGGCTTCGCAAATGCAAAGTGACAACCAACTGCTTAGTGGTCGTTGGTGGAAGCCATCTGATGAGGGGAAGCCCTATATTTCGTTGGAGCAAGACTTAGCTAAAACCCTAGGAATCCAATTAGGGGATAAGCTTGAGTTTGAGATTGCCGCAAGTCCCATTACACTCACAGTGACTAGCCTCAGGAAAGTTGAATGGGATAGCATGCGTGCTAACTTTTTTGCCGTCACGCCGCCAGGGGTGCTGGAACACTTTAATGCCAATTACATCAGTAGTTTTCATTTGCCACTGCGGGCTGATGGACCTTTAAATCAATTGCTGCGTCAGTACCCTAATCTCACTATTATTGATGTGGCCGCCTTGATGCAGCAGGTACGTGGCATTATGCAAAAAATGAGTAGCACGGTGCAGTATGTATTTGCTTTTAGTTTAATTGCGGGCAGTGCTGTACTGTATGCTGCATTAGTCGCAACCCATGAAGAGCGCATCCTCGATGCTACCCTGTTGCGTGTGTTTGGCGCTTCTAGGCGGCAGGTCACCATTGCCTATATTGCTGAATTTAGCTGTATTGGTCTCATTGCCGCCTTGGTTGCAGTCATTGCCGCTAACTTATTGGCTTATTACATGAGTGCCCATATTTTTAATATTCCCTTTACCTTCAATTTTGGCTTAGCCCTGCTGGCTATGCTTATTTCTGCGAGCATGATTCCCTTTGCAGCTTGGCTTGGGCTGCGTAGATTTTTGAACATCCCACCTAGGCAGTTATTGAATAGCATTTGATTTAGATGTTGGTTGATCTGCCTAGCTTAGCCTTCAATCAGTCCGCATCGAATTGCAAGTCTCACCATTTCCACCGGGCCACTCACTCCAAGCTTTTGTTTAATGCCTGTTTGATAGTTAGCGACAGTCTTCATGCTAATGTTAAGCGTGGTGGCGATTTTACCGAGCTCTGCACCATCTAATAGCATCCTAAAAATCTCAAATTCTCGGGGGGATAATACTTGCATCGGATCATGCCTAGGCTCATGCGCATGCGTGGCAATACTCTGGGCGACTTCTTTGCCTAGATAAGTTTGTCCGGTGAGCACCCAATCAATGGCATTGGGTAATTCTTCTGCTAAGCCACTTTTTGCTAAGTAACCCTTGGCACCAGCTTTGAGCGCCTGACTAGCAAAGATTGCATTCTCATGCATGGAAAGTACCAATATTTTAGCGGTAGGGTAGCGTGTAATGATGCGTTTGATACCTTCCATCCCGCCCATTCCTGGCATATTTAAATCCATGATGGTAATGTCGGGTAGATATTCACCAAAGAGTTGATACGCGCGCTCTGCGCTCTCGGCCTCTGCAACGACTGTGACCTTGCCTTCTTGGTCAAGTAAACGTCGTATGCCAGAGCGGACGAATGCATGGTCATCTACGAGCATGACGGTTATCGTGTGTTGGTTACTCAAGATTTAATTGGGATCCAAGCATTAATCTCGGTTCCTTCTCCTAATGTTGTTGTGATGATGAGCTCACCATTTAAGCCTTCAACACGCTCGCGCATGCCAGGCAATCCGAAGCCAATGGTGTTGTTTAAATTAAATCCTTGCCCATTGTCTTTTACGATTAATTGAAGTCCTTCCTGCTGGCTTTTACGTTTGTAGAACAGTTGAATGTCAACTGCTGTCGCATTTGAGTGCTTGGTGATATTCGTTAGACACTCTTGCGTTAGTCGATATAAGGTGATGCCTTTAGCCTCCTCAAGCACCTCTTGGATAGGCGTGATGCTCACGTCGCATTTAACTTCTTTGTGACGAGATTTCCATGTCGTGACTAGTTCATCAAGTGCTGCTTGAAGCCCTAATTCTTCAAGCAAGCCAGGACGAAGTTGCTGCAATAGACCAGTCACCATGTCCGTTAGATGTCGTGAAAGTTGACTAATCGCAAGAGCACTATCTCTTAGCTCAGGATATTTTTTCTCTGAAGCCTTTAGGATAATGCTTGCATCGGTGTTAATTGCCGTGAGGCATTGACCGAACTCATCATGTAAATCTCTGGCTAAACTCTTTCTTTCTTGTTCTTGTAGCGAAATGAGCTCATGTGTGAGTTTGTGGTTTTGCCGGATACTGAGCTCAAGTTTGGCAATCATATGATTAAATTTGTCACCAATAGGGGCGAGTTCAGGCGCATTAAATTGAGGTAAACGAGTGTCTAGTTTCCCTTCTTCTAATGAGTTCAATGCGCTAAGAATTCTTTCTGTAGGCTTTAATGCCTGAGCCACCGCCCAAATGACGCTTAGGTTCACTAGCACAAAGAAGACGCCAATGAGCGTCAATAACTCTATAAGTTGCTTCCACTTCTCTGCGTACTCATAGTTAGGATCGGGAGTGATAATTATTTTTCCAAGGACCTTTCCTTGATATTCCAAAGTCCGGACTGATGGGCTCCATGGGGGCGTGAATCTATTTAAAAGTGCCTTGAACCATCGAGGGGCTTCATCAGTAGCTTCATTTTTACTCAAGTGGTTGCTATCAACGACATCACCATATTCATTAGTAAGCTCGATCTTAATATGCCGCATATGTTGTAGACGTTGCAAATTGAAGGTGTGCTTCTCAATTTGTTTTTGACTCAGCTTGTCGTTATTTAGGATGGCGGTGTCGAAGAGGTATAACACCAATTTTTCTGCTGATTTAACTTCAGCTTCAGTGTTCTGGCGTGCATTGTTGATCGACATCAGTGTGCCCGCAAACATAATCGCTAGTAGCAGTGCAGTAATGATGAGATTGAGGCGAAGCTTGAGCGTCAAAACGTGGATTCTCTGAAAGTCTTTAATGGTAGGTTGTCACTATAGCGCTAGCTAGATCTAAATGGAAATTGTGAGATGCAAGTCGGGAGTTTCTCCTAATGCATAAGGGCTAATGCCTAGGTATAGTGCAACATTACAAATTGCTTAAAAAAATATCACTGCATACCAAGTGGTAATGCAATAAAACAGGCAATCACCTAATTGGAATTAAAGTCATGACAACACCTTGCAACCTAAAACCAAAATTAATCCTACTCGCTATATTGACGGCTTATGCTATGCCGCAATTGGCAATTGCTGAAAATAAAGCTGAAGCCTTGGAGTTGAGCAAAATTGAGGTGGTGGGCACTACGCCGTTGCCTGGTCTTGGTACACCAATCAATCAAGTGCCATCTAATGTGCAAACGGGTTCAGCCAATGACATTGTTGGCCAAGTTTCACTCAATTTAGCTGAATACA
>CAIRXI010000084.1 GCA_903882525.1 uncultured Pseudomonadota bacterium
CAGTTTGGCTATATGTTTATCCCCACTGTATGTGGCATGATCTTAGGTTCCTATTTGGCTAAACGCGCTGCAGGACGCTATGCGCGGCAGAAAGTGGTTAAAGTTGCTTACGCTTGGATGGCGTTGATGGTGGTTTTAAATCTCATTGCCTGTTACACCTTGCCGATAGGCCCCGTCGTTAATATCTTGCCGGTGGCTTTATTTAACGTAGGTATGGCGCTGGCCATGCCGGTACTGTCGCTGGCCGCTTTGGATCGCCATCCCAAGATACGTGGCACAGCGGCTTCAGGCCAAGCCTTTATTCAAATGTTGTTGTCTACCGTTTCTGCTGGCTTAATTGTGCCGTTAATCTGGTATGCCCCGTCAGGCTTAGCTTGGGCGATGGCAGGTTACTTGGTCTTGGGTGCCTTAATAATACGTAAAAGTGCACTTTGGTCTAAGCCTCACTAAGCCGGCTTATCTAATATCCCTAAACTGAGATGTCAGTTATCCAAATATTGGTTTTTCACTTTTCCATAGCAAATAGACCCGGCAATCGAACTCTAGTTGATGGTAGCTAGGCTCCATATGTTGGCATAGCTGATAAAAAGCTTTGTCATGGTTGCGCTCTTTAAGATGCGCTAATTCATGCACGACGATCATGCGCAAAAATTCAGCAGGAGACGTTTTAAAGAAAGCTGAAATTTTGATTTCTTTTTTCGCTTTAAGTTTGCCGCCTTGCACACGCGAAATGGCCGTATTTAGACCCAATGCATGATGTTCTATGCCTAGCTTGTTGTCATAATGTACTTTATCTAGCATGGGCGCATTGCGCAGAAAGTTTTGCTTGATCTCATTACTGTATTGGTACAAGGCTTTGTCGGTTTGGATCAGGTGTGCTTCTGGATAGCGCTGACTAATGTAGTCGCCGAGCATGTTCTGCGCTTGTAGTTGCCGGATTTTGTCCTGAAGCGGACTGGGGTAGTGTTGCAGGAATTTAAGAGGGGTGGTCATTGTAGAGGGTGAGCACTGATGCAAAAAAGGAGACCGTAGCCTCCTTTTTCGTCACGCTGGCTGTTGATTATTCAATCAGCAATTCGCGTTTGCCTGGCACGCCATTCATGGCTTCGGCATCTTCTAACGCCGACTTGCGTGAAGTAATGACTGGCCACACTTGCGCTAAGCGCGCATTCAAGGCAATAAATTCTTGTTGGTCTGCAGGTACATCGTCTTCTGCGAATATGGCTTCTGCCGGGCACTCTGCCACGCACAACGTACAATCAATGCATTCATCTGGGTTGATGGCTAGGAAGTTTGGCCCTTCAACAAAGCAGTCGACTGGGCATACATCAACGCAGTCAGTAAATTTACATTGAATACAATTTTCGGTGACGACATAAGTCATTTTTTACAATCCTTAATATACTAAAAGCGTGATAGCGCTAAAACTAGCCGCTATTTTAATTGATTTTCGCATGGTTTCAAACAGAAGCGCAAAGCAAGCGCTGAACGCCCTAAATAATCATGCCTGCACCAACAGTGTTGTTAGTGCTTTCATCAATCACGATAAAGGCGCCAGTGGCACGATTGACGTTGTAACTATCGACTATCAAAGGTTGCGCTAGCTTGAAGCTGATGCGGGCGATGTCATTCATTTTCAGTTCAGTGGCGGCCTGTTGTTCTAGGGTATTCACATCAACTTTATAAGCGATTGCGCCCACTTTTGCCTTAGATTCACGTGTGGTATGGCGAACGATATAGGTGCGCGCATTAGACATCGGTGTTTCTGATAGCCAGCATACAAAAGCTTCAATCTGTTTTACTGGTGTTTGCGCTTCGCTAGATTTAACAATCATGTCGCCGCGTGAAGTATCAATTTCATCTTCTAGTAATAACGTGATGCTTTGCTCGGTCGTGGCTGCGCTGAGAATATCCTCACCTAAACGTATTGATTTAACTTTAGATTGATAGCCATTAGGTAACACCGTGACGGCGTCACCCACCGCAATTTCTCCAGACTCAATACGACCCATGAAGCCACGGAAGTCATGTAGCTCAGGATTATCTGAAGCGTGTGGGCGGCAGACGAATTGCACTGGAAAACGGAATGGTTCAGCATGCTCAGAGTGCGCAGGTGGGGTGGCTTCAAGCGTTTCTATCATGGTGTTGCCTGTGTACCAAGGCATATTCTCAAGCCGATCAACAAGCATGTCGCCATTGAGGGCTGACATTGGAATAAAGCTAATATCATGGCCAGCTGCACTTTTGCTTTGTGCTAAGCCAATTTCATTAGCGAATACCAAATAATCTGCACAGATCTTGTCGTAGACCGCTTGGTCGTAATTCACTAAGTCCATTTTATTCACCGCCACTACAATGTGCGGAATGCCAACCAAATGCGCTAAATAAGAATGGCGACGTGTTTGTGTTAATACGCCTTTGCGCGCATCAATCAA
>CAIRXI010000085.1 GCA_903882525.1 uncultured Pseudomonadota bacterium
AACTTAGACACATCCTCTGTTGGAAGAGTCGTCTCATAGAGCTTATGGATTATTATGTGATTGCAGCGCCAATGATAACCAGAAAAATGCCAAACACATTATATAGCCATGGTTTTGTTGAAGCTGACTTAACGTCTAGCTAGATGCGGAGAGTAGCGTGAAGATCATGCCGAATTTAGCGATGACTAATCTTAGCGCCATCACTGTTATGCCTTACCTTACCCAAGCCAGTAATGTGCGCTCTGCTGCAAAAAATACTCTTTGATCTGATTTCATCATAGTCTCCTAACAACTAATTACAGTATACGTAAAGAGCTTAAAACAGCGGGTTATGAATGGCTGAATATCTATTCAGTATCTGAAAACACTAGGTAATCCGTGAGTTACTGATTCGGTTCCAATACGACCTTACTAAAGATGTCACTTATCCACCTTTCTGCCACACACCAGATTAGCGGGTACGGCAATATCCATTAACTTTGGGTCGGGCAAATTAAGCGAATTCATGATAGCTACATATTCAACTTCAGTTCTATTTGCAATACGCGGGTTGTACTGTTTCTCTTCGCCTATAGTTGACACTGTCCATCCTTTGTAATCGTGGGCAGCGTAAATTAATGTGTCATTAGATAGGTGAAATAACTTATTGACGATGGAATCCCAAGACTTGTGAGGATCACCACCTTGGAAATCAGTACGGCCTGTACCTCGGTAAAGCAACACATCGCCCGTAAATACACGGTCATCCATTGCAAAGCTCATCGATTCATCGGTATGGCCGGGAGTAAACAGCGCGCGTAGTTTAATTCCGTCAACATCAAGTACCTCATCTTCTGCTAATTTGAGGTCGACGCATTCAGCACGGGTACGATCACCCATGGCTGTGATGCAACCAGTGTGTTCACGCAGTGCGCCTAATGCCGTTATATGGTCAGCATGTGTGTGAGTGTCAAGCGCGTACACCAGGCGTAAACCAAGCTGCTCAATCAGTGTCACATACATATTTGCATATTCTTCTACTGGGTCAATTAACACAGCCTCTCCGCCTAATCGGCTTGCAAGCAGGTATGTGTAAGTCGAAGATTGCTTGTCATATAGTTGACGAAAAATCATGAGTGTTATCCCTTATGAAAAGATGATGCGTATCAGAATTGCACTTAGTAAAATCCAATATCATCTTTTAAATCAACCCTGAGCAAAGATAGTAGCACTCAGGATTGAAGATCTAGTTATTTAACTCAGAATTTCTTCTATTGTAATATAGTCACCAACATGGCCTGTCATTTTTTCAGCATCGGTATTAACTGGCAAAGTTCTTTTACCCGGTCGCCATCCGGCAGGGCAAACTTCACCGGTTTTAGTTGCATGCTGCCATGCTTCTACTTGCCTTAAAAATTCATTCACGTTTCTTCCAACAGAATCAGCTTGAACCTCTTGAGCTACACAAATTCCATCTGGATTAAACAAGAATCTACCTCTCAGTGCTACGCCTTCCTCATTAATACTTAACCAGCACAGCTTTAAAACATACCAGTTTTATATTGGCTGATTAAATTGTCCTTGCTTAATATACTTGATTCCATTTTCGATACTAACTTCACAGCAATCAAGCATAATAGAATCTGCAATCACCCATAATACATCGAGTTTAAATTGCAATATATTGAGGGCTTGCTCTTGCAATTCACGT